>JANOCN010000001.1:0-16938 GCA_031412185.1 Betaproteobacteria bacterium
GGCGCCCGTGACAAGGGCAATCCTGCCTTGCAGCTCAACTTTCATCGTGTCTTGTCTCCGCTATCCGCGTTGTTGCTGAGCGTTTTGCCACTTGGGCAAGCGCTGTTTTAACATTATTATAATAATATAGATGCGCAACGCAAGCGCCAGATGCCACATGTCAGTCGAAAGTTGAAATGCCCTCTTTCTTTATCTGATGCGCAGTCGATTGACCACCCCATGAAAATCACGCGTCTACAAACACTTCAGCTATCCGAGTTCCCCCATTTGCTCTGGTTGCAGGTGCAGACCGACAACGGCATCACCGGCACGGGCGAAACGTTCTGGGCTCCAGGGCCAGTGGCAGCCTACCTGCATGACCACGTCGCGCAGTATCTGCTGGGCAAAGATCCGCGTGATATCGAATTGCACGACCGTATGCTGGGCAGCGTCTATGTCGGTGCGCGGGATTCAGGTGCTGAAGTACGCGGCAACTCGGCCGTCAATATCGCGTTGTGGGACATATATGGCCAGTCGCTCGGCGAACCCGTGTGGCGGCTGCTCGGCGGGCGTACCCATCAGGCAGTGCCGGTGTACAACACTTGTGCTGGTTACGGGCATGTGCGCGCCACCAGACGCAACGCGTTGTTCGAGCGCACAGAGGACTGGTCACTAAAGGTCGGCGATGCGTCGCCGGGACCATACGAAGATCTGCTTGGCTGGCGCTTCAACGCCGGCGACCTCGCCAGGAGCCTGCGCTCGGAGGGCATCGTCGCGATGAAAATTTGGCCGTTTGACGTGGCGGCTGAAGCATCTGGCGGAACGCGCATTTCGCTCAAGGAACTCGATCAGGCACTGGAGCCGTTTATCAAAATTCGCGACGCGGTCGGGCGCGACATGGAAATCATGGTCGAGTTGCACGGCCTCTGGACGCTGGCCCCCGCGTTGCGAATTGCCGACGCGCTCAAACCGTTCGATGTAGCCTGGCTCGAGGAACCGATTCGCTACAACGAACTCGACGCAATGGCTGACCTTGCGCGCCACACGCACATTCCGATAGCGGCCAGTGAGCGACTGGCCTCGCGGCAAGTGTTCAAGCAACTGATCGACAAACGCGCCGCATCGGTGATCATGATTGATCTGGCCTGGTGTGGTGGCCTGAGCGAGGCGCGCAAGATCGCCAATATGGCCGAGGCCAGTGAACTACCGGTGACCTTGCACGATTGCACCGGCCCGGTGGTTTACGCGGCAAGTTGCGCGTTGTCAGCGACTTTGCCCAACGTCAATTACCAGGAGGCCGTACGCGCTTATTTCACCGGTTGGTACAGAGAAATCGTCGCCGACCTGCCGTCCGTGGCAGATGGCAAAGTTTCGCCGCTGGAAGGCCCTGGACTCGGCCTTGCTCTGAGGCCAGAGTTGTTCCAGCGCCCGGACGCAATCGCCCGCGTTAGCGGGACCTGAGCGGAAGTTGTAGAAGGCGCGCGGTGTAGTGCGCGGCGCATTACGCCCCGGCCGGCACCAGTTGCCACAGCGATAAGGGCAAAATTTCGCTAGAAGAATGCACGCACCAGCACCAGCGATATGGAAGGTATGTAGGTCAGCAATACCAGCCCGAACACCAGGATCAGGAAGAACGGCATCGCGGCCCGGAAGGTCGCCTGGATGGAGGTGCCCGTAATGCCGGCAGGTATGAATACCAGCAGGCCATAAGGCGGTGTCAGCCCACCGAGCATCAGGTTGACGACAACAATCACGCCAAAATGCACCGGGTCGATTCCAACCTGCTGGATCAGCGGGAACGCCAGCGGCACCAGGATCAGCATGAGCGCCGGTAGCTCCAGGAACGATCCAGCCAGCAGCATGAGCACATTCAGGAACAAAAGAATCGCCCATCCCTCGCTCACATAAGAAAGCATGACCTCCAGAAACTGCTGGGGCACCCTGCCGGTGATCAAGACCCAGGCGAAAGGCGCAGCGACGCCAATCAAAAACCCTACCATCGAACTATCGATAGCCGATTCGCGCAGTCCGTGCCATACCTCTGCGAGTTTTAGGTCGCGGTAGAAGAAGAGACCGATCGCAAGCGCGTAAATTACCGCCACGGCTCCGGCCTCGGTAGCGGTGACCACGCCAAAACGCATGCCGCCGATGATCAGAACCGTCAGCAACAGTGCGGGGACGGCGTGGAACAGCGGCTTGGCCACCAGCCGCCAGGAAGGACGCGGCGTTGCCCGGCCGTAGCCATTGCGCCGCGCCGACCAATACACCATCACCATCAGCAGGAACGCGATCAGCATACCGGGCAAGATGCCTGCAATGAACAGTTTGCCAATCGACACATTGGTGATTGACGCGAACAGCAGCATCGCGATGGAAGGCGGGATGATGTTCGGCAAGATCGCGGAAGAGGCAATCACGGCGCAGCAAAACGGTGCCGGGTAGCCGTTGCGTACCATCTCGGGCACGGTCATTTTTGCCAACAACGACGCATCGGCGACCGAAGAGCCCGAGTCGAAGCCGAACAACACGCTGGTCACCACGTTGACCTGTGCCAGGCCACCACGCAGATGGCCGACCAGCGCCCGCGCCAGCTGGATCAGGCGCAGCGACAGACCGCCGGCATTCATGATCTGCGCCGCCGCGACAAACAGCGGCATGGCGAGCAGAAGGAACTGCGAATAACCGCCCACGACGTTATGCACCACGGCCGGCGCGGGTAACAGGTCGCCGGCATCACTGGCCACGAAGCCAGCGAACAACATGCAGAACGCTACGGGCACACCCGCGCACAGCGTAACGACGAAAGCGATGGCCAGCAGCACTGTGGGGCTTGCACTCTGGATGTTGGTCAACTCAATCACGTCGATAAGCAGCCACGCCGCGATTGCCACCACGAAGGCTGCTATCGCGAAACGCCGGGTCTCAGCGCTCTGCACGCCGTCAAGCAACTGGTACAACAGCATGAACGCCGCCGACACCGGAATGACCGCGTATTGCCACCACGAGGGAATTCCGAGCGTAATGCTGGTGCCCGAGGTGATCTGCGCCATGGCCAGCGCCGCCGTCAGAAGGCGGATGATCGTGTACGTCACAGCCACTTCCGCCAGGAACTCCACCACGCGCCGCCCGTTCGGTGTCAAGAGGCTGGTGCCCATGGGCATGGCAATGTGTTTGCTTCGGTGCGTGGCGATTGGCAACGCCGTAAAGATCAGGTAGGTGAAAAGCCAGAGGCTGGCTTCTTCGGTCCAGCTAAACGACGAATTGAATCCGTAGCGCGCAATTACGCCACCCAGAATGACCACGATGATGCCGGTCAGCCACAACGCGCCCAGATGGCTGAACACTGTGTCGAGTGACAAGCGGATATCCAGCGCAAGCTGCCCCAGCCGGTCCGTCGGCGTTTGCTCCTCGAGTTCGATGGCATGGCTGGATTCCACAGCGCGATCAGCGGCAGTTGAGTGGCCAGGGTAAGTCAGGAGAATATCTTTCCAGGGTTGAGAATGTTCAGCGGATCAAGCGCCTGCTTGATTTGCCGCATCACGCTGACCGCTTCACCGTGTTCGGCCACGAGGAACTTCCGCTTGCCAAGCCCGACGCCGTGTTCGCCGGTACAGGTTCCATCCATCGACAGAGCCCGCATGACGAGCCGATCATTCAGCCGCTCCGCTTCTTCGAGCTCTTTCGGGTCGTCGCGCATTATCAGGAAGCCCAGATGGAAGTTGCCATCACCTACATGCCCCACCAGCGGCGCTATCAGCGTACTCCGCTGCATGTCCTTCTTTGTCTCCAGGATGCATTCGGCCAGTCGCGAGATCGGCACGCATACGTCGGTGGCCCAGATCTCGCATCCCGGACGCAGCGCCTTATTGGCATAGGTGACGTCATGGCGTGCCGTCCACAAGGCATTGCGCTCCTCGGCTTTCAGCGCCCACTTGAATTCACCGCCGCCATGTTCTGCAGCCGTAGCCTGCACCATTTCAGCCTGTTCCTTGACTGCGGCATCGGTGCCGTGGAACTCGATGAACAGCGTGTTCTTGACCGGATGGTTCATTTTTGAGAAGCGGTTCAACGAGTCCATCTGCACGTCGTCCAGCAATTCGATGCGCGCAACCGGTACCCCTAGCTGAATGGTCTGTATCACAGCATTGACTGCGCCCTCCAGCGACTCGAACGAACACACCGCCGCAGCCATGGCTTCCGGAATGCCGTACAGCCGCAAGGTGACCTCAGTGATGATGCCCAGCGTTCCCTCGGAGCCTACAAAAAGGCGCGTGAGGTCGTAGCCAGCTGCCGATTTGCGTGCGCGCCGCGCAGTGCGGATGATGCGCCCGTCGGCCAGCACCACGGTGAGCGCCAGCACGTTCTCGCGCATGGTCCCGTAACGTACGGCATTGGTGCCGGACGCGCGCGTTGCCGCCATGCCGCCAAGCGACGCGTCGGCTCCTGGATCGATTGGGAAAAACAGGCCCTGGTCGCGTACGAAGGCATTGAGTTCCTTGCGCGTTACGCGCGCCTGCACCGTCACGTCGAGGTCCGCCGTGCTCACGCGCAGTACCTTGTTCATGTTTGCCAGGTCAACCACCACGCCACCGCGGTGCGGAATCACATTGCCTTCAAGCGAAGTACCGGTGCCAAACGCCACCACCGGGGTCTGGTGCGCAGCGCAAATTCGCACGATCTCGGCTACTTCCTGCGTGCTGTCGGGAAAAACCACCGCGTCCGGCCGGTGCGGATGGTGCCAGGATTCATCTTTGGCGTGGTGGTCGCGCACTCCGGTGCTGGTGGACAGGCGCTCGCCAAAAAGGTGGCGCAGTGCGGCGATGGCGGCCGCGTGGTTCCCTACAACGCTATTGCCTGCCAGTGCGCTGTGGTGGCGACCGGCTCCCACTGCCGTCACGGCGTATCCTGTACCGCTTTGATCATCTCCATGCCGCCTACCTTGGATGCCCAGCTACTGTAGATCGGCATCATGGCTTTTTGCCACGGTGCCTTGTCTACCTTGTGGTACTTGGTGCCAACAGCCACCGCTTTTTTCATGGCTTCCTCGTCGCCCTCAGCGATCAGCTTGTCCTGCATCTTGATGCCCTCGGCCGCAGCGCTCTGCACGATGGCCTGCTGCGCCGGCGAGAGCCTTTTCCAGAAGATGTTGGAGAACGCCACCGCCGAAATCGAATAAATGTGGCCCAGATCCGTCACATGTGGTGCGACCTCGTAGAACTTTGATGCCCAGTAGGTAGTCTTGGCGTTGTCCATCGCGTCCACGACACCAGTCTGCATGGAGTTGTAGATTTCAGGAAACGCGATCGGCGTGGGATTGGCACCGAGCATTTTCCAGAGTTCGATATGCAGCGGGCTCTGGATCACGCGCAACTTCTTGCCCTTCACGTCATCGGGCGTGATGATTGCTGTCTTGCTCATCGGATGGCGCGTTCCGTTAACCAGGAAACCGACCACTTTGAAACCATGCGCATCGTACTTGGCCGCCATCTGTTTACCCACCGTACCGGCCAGCACGCGGTAGGCATGTCCGTCGTCGCGAAACAGAAAAGGCATGTCGAATAGCTGGCCTTCGGGCACCCAGACGCTGAGTACCGAAACATTCACCGGCGCTCCACAGACCGACCCGAGCCGCATGCCCTCGGCCATTTCCTTTTCTCCGCCAAGCTGCGAATTTGGAAAAACCTGCACGTCGATCTCGCCTTTGGAGTTGGCATTGATCTGTTTGGCCATGGCTTCCATGCCGATGGTCCCTGGAAAGTCGGCATTGCCGAGCACGCCAAACTTGCAGCTGATCTTGTTTTGTGCGCTGGCACTGCCGGCAGCGAGCGCCAGGCCGAGCAGGATGGCGGGAAACGATAGTCCGTGTCGCATGATGTTGTCTCCTGATTGATTGTTAAAAAGGCAACTAGCAGCGCGTTGTGCTATTTGTCGGTACATCCGCCCGCCGAGTCTGCCAATTATTATAATAGCATTAATTAAAAACGATACAAATTGGATGGTGGCGCAGGCGGTGGCCAGTTCGCTCATTGCAGCTACAACAAGTCGTTCGGCGCGTCGTAGGTAATGCTGAACTGATCCGCCCGGTTCTTCGAAACTGTCAATTCCACCGGTTCGCCGGTGGAAGAAAAATACAACATCTCGGTAGCCAGGATGGGCGCTCCGACCTCGTAGTCGAGCGCTGCCGCAAGCAGTTCGTCGGCAATCTCGGCACGCACTTTGATCTGTGCGCGCAACAGCTTGATCCCCAGGTGCCGCTGCACGGCACGAAACACCACCACATCATCAAAATCGCCGCGTTTCAGGCGGCTGCCAATGACCGGTGGAAAATAGAACGTAGTCTGCGTAATTGGCTGGTCTTTCACCAGCAGCACTGCGCGCAGGCAATAACACGCGGTCGCAGCAGGTAAGGAAAAGGCCTCGCAGGCAAGGGCTGAGCGCTCTTTGCGGTAGCTCTTGATCACCAATCGGCGGTCCATGCTGGAAGCGGCAATTGCTGCAAAGCTCTGGAACCCGAGCGGTTTGACACTCTTCTGCGGTGCCGACACGATGGCCGGTTTGGCGGTGCGTTTCGTGATCAGACCTTCGCCTTCCAGGTCGCGCAGCGCCTGGCGCACCGTGATCAGGCTCACGCCAAAACCGGTTGCCAGATCGGCTTCACGCGGCAATGGGCTGCCCGGACGCAACAAGCCGCTGTCGATAGGTGTACGCAGGCGCGATGCGAGCTGGCGGTACAGCGGCCCGTGGTCACGCGTCAGCAAACGCGGCTGGAGACTCTGCAGCGCTGCTTGCTGCTGGGTAATTTCGTCGGTGGTGTCGTCAATCATGGCGGGCCGGAGTCTCCATCGCGCCTGTCCCGAGTGTGCGGGTCGCAGGGCGTCAGAGGCAATCGAATGCGGCGCATTGGATAACCTCTCACGCTCTCAGGCAACAGTGCGCGCGAGCGTAACACCGTTCACGATGTTCGAGGGCAGGTCACCGGTGGCGGCCATCAGCGCACGCCGGGCCGCACCTTCACGCAGTGCACGCACCGCTGTTGGGCTGACGGACGCGATATGCGGAGCCACGATCAGGTTGGGGGCCTGGCGCAGCGCATGCTCGGCTGGAAGGGGCTCGGGGTCGAACACATCGAGCGCCGCGCCCCCGAGCTGCCCGCTTTGCAGTGCCTGCACCAGGGCCGCCATGTCCACCAGGTCGCCGCGCGCCACGTTCACCAGCAGCGCACCAGTTTTCATGCGCGCCAGCGTCGCGCTGTTGATGAGTTTGCGTGTCGCAGCAGTGGACGGGCAATGCAGCGTCAACACATCCGATGCCGCGAGGATCTCGTCCAGCGTCGCGGCGCTGGCACCCGCGACAGCGATCTCGGTGGCATCCACCACTGGGTCAAACACCACCACCCGGCACTTGAAAGCCCGCAGGCGTTTAACCACTTCACGGCCGATACGTCCGAAACCTACGACACCGACCACCTGCTCGCGCAGTGCGCGCATGGCAGGCACCGGCACGGCAAGACGCCAGTGTCCGCCCCGCACGTCGGTGTTGTGGGTGACCACCTGGCGCGTCAAGCCCAGGATGAAAGACAGGGTGTGGTCGGCGACTTCGTCAATACAGTAGTCGGGTATGTTGGACACCGGTATGCCCCGCGCCCGCGCGGCGTCGAGGTCGACGTTGTCTACCCCGATGCCGTAACGCACGATGGCGCGTGCGCGTGACATGGCCGCTACCACCGAGGCATTCACCCGCGCAAACTGGGTGATCACCGCGTCGGCTTGCGCCACTGCGGCTACCAGCTCCGCTTCACTCGTGCAGTGGTGGCCCACCAGCTCGCAGCCGCTACCAGCGAGCACGGCAGTTTCCAGCGCCAGGTCGGGAAAAGTGTAGTCGGTAACAACAATGGTGGTTTTTTTCATGGGTGAGTGCCAGGTGTAGACGTGCCTGACTGCTGGCCAAGGCGCTTCTCCCAGCCGCTCTGAAAAATATTCAGATAGGCCTTGGGGTCGTACGGGTGGGCACGCGCAACGTCCATATTTATATCGATACCCAGCCCGGGCGCGTCGGGCAGAGACAGGTGGCCAGTGACCTGGTCAAGCGTCGGGTGCCAGGTCACCAGATCGCGCACCCAGGGTTCGTTGAACGCGTCGAAATGCTCCTGGATCAGGAAATTGGGCACACAGGCGGCCAGCTGCAGGCAAACCGCAGTTGCCACCGGGCCACCGCTTTGGTGCGGCGCAATCCAGCTACCGTGGGCAAGGGCCAAGTTGGCGACCGCCAGCGTGTTGCTGATGCCCCCCAGCGACATCGGTTCGGGCTGGAAGATGTTGACACCACCACCGGTGGCCAAGGTATAGAACTGGCCAATGGTGTCGTACATCTCGCCGGTGGCGACCCGTATCGGGCACTGCAGCGCCACCGCGTTGGCCGGTTGCTCACGCTCACGCGTGGTGGGCTCCTCCCACCAGTACAGGTCCAGCGGAGCCAGTTTGCGTGCGGCACGCAACGAATCTGCTTCGGTGAAGCGGGCGTGCACGTCAATCAGGATACGCAGTTTGGGGCCAAAACGCTCGCGGATGGCATGCAGGATGTCGTAGGCCAGTTGCAGTTCATCTTCTTCGATGAATCCCTGTGCAGTGCCGAATGGATCGAGCTTGAGCGCCTGAAAACCCATCGCAACCACCTCCTCGGCAGCCGCCACAAAATGCGCGGGCGTGCGTTCGGTGCGGTACCAGCCGTTGGCGTAGCCCAACACGGTGTCGCGGACGCGCCCGCCCAAAAGCTGGTGAATGGGCACACCGAGCGACTTGCCCAGAATGTCCCAGCAGGCTACCTAGATAGCGGCAACCGCCGTGCGGTGGATGTGCCCACCGTCGAGCGAAACACTGTCCATCAAATGCCTGGAGAGGTGGTTGACCTTGCACGGATCCTGGCCAATCGCCAGGTGTTCGAGCTCGCGAACGGCTGCTTCGGTGGTTTTGATGAAGCCGTTCAGCGTGCCCTCGCCAACGCCGTACAAGCCGGTGTCGGTAAACACTTTGACGAGCAACCAGTTTTTCCATCCGGCGCTGACGGCACTGGTTTCTATGGCGCTTATCTTCACGGCCTGCTTTCTGTCTCGTTGTTCTTTCTCTGTATATTATTATATTTTTACTGCGATGGCGCAAGCGGTGTAGGCCCACATGTCGGCACATTGCGCTAACTCGTCAGCGTTTGGGAAGCAGCAAGGGGAACAAGCCGTCGTCCATCACCGCGCCATCGGCCAGGCGCTGGTCGAGCCCCGCAAAAGGCGGCGAGGTGCGCCAGGGCCGCACGGCGTGGCGGATGTCGTCGCCCAGATAACGCGCCGAAAATACGCGTCGCCGGGTACCCGACCCGACACCACTGCTCGCGTGCAGAGTCAGCATATGAAACGCCAGCGCATCACCTGGCTGCACTGCCCACGCCAGCTGCCGGTATCGATCAGGGTCGCTGTCGATATCCGGCAAATCTGCCAGGGCCCCTTCAGGAAACCAGCGCGCCTGTTGGTCGCGAAACGTACGCGGCATGAACCAGGTGCCCGCATGTGAGCCCGCCACAAAACGCAGGGTACTTGCCAGTGGCACCGGGTCTACCGGAATCCAGAAACTCACGTTTTGACGGCCTCTGACGTTGTAGTACGGCTGGTCCTGGTGCCACGGGGTGGGTTGGCGCGTACCAGCCTCCTTGACCAGCAAGTGGTCGTGGTACAGGCGCACGGTGCGGCTGCGCATCAGCTGCGCTGCGACTTGCGGCAGCGCGGAGTCAAACAATACGGCGCGGTAGTGCGGGTTGTCCTGCCAGGTACAGAAATCCTCCACAAAGCGCCCCGGGTCGTCGGGCTGGCTGGCCACCATCGCCAGCGGACTCAGATGCGCCAGGTTGTATTCGATCCCCTGCGCCAGCCGCTGCACTTCAGCGGGCGCGAGCACGCCACGCAGCAGCACCGCGCCATCGCGGGTGAAGTCATCGATGACCTGGCCAGGCAACATACACCACTCAGGCAACCATAGGTGCCACTTCTTTTTCTATTTTCCGGGCGAGCATCTTTTGCGCCACCTTGACTTCGTAGGCGGTCTGCAAATTCATCCAGCTTTGTACATCTCCACCAAAGTAACGCACCAACCGCATCGCGGTATCTACCGTAATGCCACGGCGCTCCAGTACGATATCGTTGATGCGTGAGGCGGGTACGCGTACTGCCAGGGCCAGCGCGTTCGCGCTCATTCCCAGCGGCTTGAGGTAGTCCTCGCGCAGTATTTCGCCGGGGTGAACCGGCCGCATGCCATTCGTGGGTGCCGCAATATGCATACAGTTCTCCGATTCAATGGTAGTCGACGATTTCAACGCCATGCACGCCGTCTTTTTTCCAGACAAAACAAACGCGCCATTGGTCATTGACTCGAATACTATGCTGGCCTTTGCGATCGCCAACCAGAGCTTCGAGCCGGTTACCAGGCGGCACGCGCAAGGCCCCCAGCGTTGCAACTGTATCGATCTGCTGAAGTTTGCGCTCTGCCAGCGAAGCAAAGTGCGCGAATCGCTTGACCCGTTTGCCGGAGAACAAGTCAGCTGTGTCTTGATCGGCAAACGAGACAATCATCGTCAAATTTTATACCGATTACCGGTAAACCGCAAAGCACGAAAGACTCCACAGCTTCATCGCCCTGCGCACCGCCGCCTAGTCCCACCCGGACGTCGCAGATCCCCAGCTTGCGATGCCGCACCGGCAGAATTCGCCCTTCGCAGTCAACAATTTCGCCAGCGGGTGCGGTGCTTCATGCGTGAGTATGGTGAGGGGACCAGAAGCCCACTGCCCTGCTCCGGCCTCAAACCACCAGCCGGTACCCCACCGCTGTCTCGGTGAGCAAGTGCCGCGGTTGCGCTGGTTCGGCTTCTAGTTTCTGCCGCAGATGGCCCATGTAGATACGCAAATAGTGGCTCTGCCCGGTGTGCGACGGGCCCCACACTTCGCGCAGTAGCTGCCGGTGCGTGAGCACACGGCCGACGTGGGTGATCAGCACCAGCAACAAGCGGTATTCGATCGGGGTCAGGTGTACCTCCGTACCATTGCGCCGCACCAGCCGTGCGGCGCGGTCCACCTCCACCGCGCCAAAACGGAACACTGCGTCTTCGCCACCGGCAACCGCACCGTCCGGCGACGCAGCGCGCGGCCGGCGTACATTGGCGCGCACCCGAGCCAGCAGCTCACCCACACCAAAAGGTTTGGTCAGATAGTCGTCGGCACCAGCGTCGAGGGCGGCGATTTTGTCGGACTCGTCGGCGCGCGCCGACAACACCACGATGGGTACCCCCGACCAGGCGCGTACATCACGGATGAGGGCGATACCATCACCGTCCGGCAGGCCCAGGTCGAGCACCAGAAGATCCGGCTTGCGCGTACCAGCCTCGGTCAAACCACGCTGCATCGTATCGGCTTCGTGTACCTGCCAGCCTTCGCCCTCCAGCGCCGCGCGGACAAAGCGGCGGATCTGCGGCTCATCCTCAATGACAACTGCAACTGGGGCGGGCATGGCGGTGGCTTAGGTTCTTATTTGGTCGCAGGCGCGGGCGCGACGGGGGCGTCTGCGGAAACTTCGGGCGGCGTGCGGCGGGGCAGGCTCAGTGTGAATTCTGCACCACCGCCAGGTACGTTGGCCGCGCTGATCTTTCCGCGATGGGCGTCCACCACCGCTTTGCAGATGGCCAGCCCGAGACCTACGCCCGGCGTGGCCGACTCTGTTGCCCCCCGGGTGAACTTGTCAAACAAGGACTGCGGATTGCTCCTGGCTGAAGCGGGCAAGCCCGGCCCATGGTCTGCCACCGTCAGCAATAACGCGTCTGGCGTCACCCGGGCCCGCACGACGATAGGTTCGGCCCCGTATTTTGCGGCGTTCTCAAGCAGGTTGACCAACACCCGTTCTATCAGCACCGCGTCAAATTCCACCAGCGGCAGGTCAGCAGGAATGTCTGTTTCGATGCTTTTTGCGCCCAGCGCGTGCTGTGCCAGGCGAATCGCAGTGCCAACCACCTCCTCCACCGACTGCCAATCCAGCCGCAGGTTTACCGCACCGCTCTGCAGCCGGGCCATGTCCAGCAGGTTGTTTACCAGGGCGTTCAGCTCCCGTGCCTGATCGGCGAGCGCGCGTGCCGCCTCTGCCTGCACCGGGGGTAGCGCTGGCTGCGCCTGCTGCAATGACTCCGCCAGGCCGATCAGGGCCGTCAAAGGCGTGCGCACATCGTGCGAAATAGCAGCCAACAGCGCGTTGCGCAGCCGCTCGGACTCCATTTCAACCACTGCACGCTGGGCCACATCAACATAATGCACGCGCTCCAACGCAATTGCAATCTGGCGTCCCAGTGTGTCGAGCTGTTGTACTTGCTCGGGGATCAACAACCAGCGGGGCTGCGACGGCTCAAGCGCCAGCACACCACGCACGCGCATCGGAGCCATGAGCGGTACGTAATGCCAGGTTTGGGCTGCCAGTGTGGACGTGGCCAGGCCGGCGCTCTGACCGTTGCGAAAAGCCCAGTCGGCAACACTCGCATCGAACCCTGTCGGCGGCTGCAGCGGCCGCACCAGCTGGTCCTGCGTGTCGGTAACCAGCACAATGGCCGTGCCACCGAAAGTACGCCGCACGGCGGCCTCGCCCAGTTCCGCCACCTGCGAACTCAGCAGCGCCCCGGACAGATCGCGCGTGAGCTCGAACAAGGACTGGGCGCGCCGCTCGCGGCTGGTCGAGATACGCGCCTGAAAGCGCAACCCGGCGGTTAGCTGGCCGATCAGCAGACCCACCGCCAGCATCACCGCGAAGGTCACCAGGTACTGCACATCGCTAACCGCGAAAGACAGGCGCGGCGCCACAAAGAAGAAATCGAATGCGGCGACATTTAGAAATGCCGCCATGGCCGCAGGTCCACGTCCGAACTTGACCGCCACCAATACCACGGCCAGCAGGAACAACATGACGATATTGGCCAGGTCCAGCACACCATGCAGCGGCGTGGCGGCCACGGTCACGCCGACACAACTTGCGGCGGCCCAGGTGTAGCGTGGCCAGGCCTCGTGCCATGCTGCATCGGCCTCTTCTTTGGCCACCCGTTGCCCCCTGCGTGCCAGACGGCGCGCACTTTCCGCGTGGCCCACCTCTACGATGTCGAGCGTGGGCGCCAATCGCGCCAGCCGCCGCGTCAGCGTGTGCCCGCCCAGACCCCAAAGCAGCGGCGACCGCCGCGGCCGCCCCACCATCAGGATGGCGCAGTTAAGTTTTTGCGCATGGGACACCAGTTCGGCAGCAGCATCCGGGCCGGTCAATACGGCGGTCTCGGCCCCGAGTTCTTCCGCCAGCTTCAGCACCGAAAGAATCAGGTCGCGCTGCGCTGCGTCGAGGCGTTGCAGCCGCGGCGTTTCCACGTACGCCGCATGCCAGCGTACATTGAGCTGCCCGGCCATTCGCGCCGCCGCACGCACAGTTTGCTCGGCACCCTCGCGCGGCCCGATACAGGCCAGCATGGCACCTTCCGTGTTCCACACCGGCGCGATGCTCTGCTCCACCCGGTAGGTGCGTACATCGTCTTCCACGTGTTCGGCAGTACGGCGCAGGGCAATTTCGCGCAGCGCGATGAGGTTGCCCTTGCGAAAGAAATTTTTCGCCGCGCGTTCAGCCTGCTGGGGCAAGTAGACCTTGCCGGCCTGGAGGCGCGCGATCAGCTCGTCTGGCGTGACGTCCACCATGATGATTTCGTCGGCGTCGTCCAGCACCGTATCGGGTACGGTTTCGTGCACCCGCACGCCGGTAATCGCTCCTACCGTGCCGTTCAGGCTCTCCAGGTGTTGCACATTCAGCGCCGACCAGACGTCGATGCCAGCCTCCAGCAGTTCCTGCACATCCTGCCAGCGTTTGGCATGCCGCGAGCCCTCCACGTTAGAGTGGGCGAGCTCGTCCACCAGCAGTACATCTGGTTTATGCTGCAGCGCCGCGTCCAGGTCGAATTCCTTGAGCGTGTGACCGCGGTAGGCCACTTCGCGCGACGGCAATTGAGATAGGCCAGCCAGCAATTCCGCAGTTTCGCCGCGTCCATGCGTCTCCACCACGCCCACCAGCACATGTCGCCCCGCCTTGCTTTCCCGCTGCGCGGCGCTCAGCATTGCGTAGGTCTTGCCCACGCCAGCGCTGGCACCGAAATAGATGCGCAGCCTGCCGCGCCGATTGCGCGCTTCGCCCTGGTTGATCTGCAGTAGCAACTGATCGGGATCAGGCCGGATATCGGAGTTCATGTACCAGACCTTTGAGCAATACAGAACAAAGCGTACCACCAGGAATTTCAGCGGGAACAAGCCGACCGTGCGAGCGGCTCAGGCCCCCTCCCCCTGCTCCCGGTTTGATTTGACGTAACGTATCTGCACGCCTGCGGCCGCGCGAGAAGCGTAACTCGACGGTTCGCTCACCTTCAGACACGGCATGATCCGGCTGATCAGCGCATCCGCTCTGCCGGCCGGGACGCGAAACACCAACTTGACCTTGTTGCGTGTGTCCAGCGGCGAGGAGCGGCAAACGGAGGTGTCGGGCGAAGCCAATGCCGCCTGGCGCACCGCCAGCGCGTGTTTGGCCGCTACCACCATGCTGACGACCTCAAAACACTGGGGTTCTCTCGCGCGCGATGACGTCGCGTGCCGTTCGGGGTAGGCAATGCTGTGCCCCCACGGCAAACTGTCAATCGCCTCAGAAACGAGTCGCGAAAGAAAACTCATGGGTGCTTCACGCTGCTCGCATCCCACTGTCTGCAGTTCTCGCTACAAGCGGTGGGCTTGCTAACGCAGCGCGTCCAAGGCCAGATTCAGTTGCAGCACGTTCACCCGGGCCTCGCCGAAAAAGCCCAACAGCGGCTTTTCAGTCAACTGGTCAACCACGGCCTGTACCTTGTCTGCCGGTTGACTGCGCGCTTTGGCAACCCGTGCCACTTGATAACGCGCAGCCGCCGGGCTGATATGCGGGTCCAGGCCGCTGGCAGACGCGGTCACCAGGTCTACCGGCACCGGTGCGGTGCTACCCGGATCGGCGGCACGCAGCGCTTCGACGCGGCCCTTGACCGCGTCCGTCAGCGCCGGGTTGAGCGGACCCTGATTGGACCCGCTGGACGCCGAGGCGTTGTAGGGCATAGGCCCGGTCGCTGAAGGACGGCCCCAGAAATTTTTGGGATCGCTGAAGTTCTGGCCGATCAGTGTTGAGCCTATGGCTTTGCCGTCCCGAACCACCAAGCTACCAGCCGCTTGCGCAGGGAACAGCGCCTTGGCCAAGCCCGTCACTACCAGTGGATAGGCTATGCCAGTAAGCAACGAAAGCACGAAGAAAAGAACGAGTACAGGGCGAAGAATGGTATTCAAGACAGCTCCTTAAACGAGACCGGTTGCCGAGACCAGCAAATCAATGGCTTTGATGCCCACAAACGGAACCACCAGTCCACCCAGGCCATAGATGAGCAGGTTGCGCCGCAGCAATGCGGCAGCGCCGACAGCGCGGTATTTCACACCTTTGAGAGCCAGCGGAATCAGGAATACGATGATCAGCGCGTTGAAGATTACCGCCGACAGGATGGCTGAAGACGGGCTGGCCAGCTGCATCACATTGAGCGCCGCCAGTTGCGGGTACGTGGTGACAAAAATCGCCGGCAGGATGGCGAAATACTTGGCCACGTCATTGGCAATGGAAAACGTGGTGAGCGCACCCCGAGTCATGAGCAGCGCCTTGCCAGTTTCCACCACCTCCAGCAATTTGGTCGGGTTGGAATCCAGGTCCACCATGTTGCCGGCTTCCTTGGCGGCCTGGGTGCCGCTGTTCATGGCCACCGCCACGTCGGCTTGCGCCAGCGCCGGCGCGTCATTGGTGCCGTCGCCGGTCATCGCCACCAAGCGGCCCTCAGCCTGGTACTGGCGGATCAGCTTTAGCTTGTCCTCTGGGGTTGCCTCAGCCAGAAAGTCGTCTACCCCGGCCTCGGCAGCGATAGCGGCGGCGGTAAGTTTGTTGTCGCCAGTGATCATCACGGTTTTGATGCCCATGCGGCGCAGTTCGCCAAAGCGCTCTTTGATGCCTGATTTGACAATATCTTTTAGTTCAATCACCCCCAACAATATGTTGCCTTCGCACACTGCCAGCGGTGTGCTGCCGCGCCGGGCAACCTCATCTGCAGTACGCAGCAGCTCAGCAGGCACGTCGCCGTTTTTCGCCTGAACGTGTTTGCGCACCGCATCGACGGCGCCCTTGCGGATCTCGACCTCTATGCCTAGCTGGTTGAAGTCCACGCCGCTCATACGCGTTTGGGCGGTGAAGGGCAGGAAAACGGCACCGGCCACTGCGCTGTCATCAACTTTGCCGCGCCGCGCCAAATCCACAATGCTGCGACCCTCGGGCGTTTCGTCGGCCAGTGATGCCAGCAACGCAGCCCGTGCCAACCGGGCTTCAGAAACACCCGGTGCCGTCAGGAACGCGGACGCTTGCCGGTTGCCGTGGGTGATGGTGCCGGTCTTGTCAAGCAGCAATACATCCACGTCGCCGGCCGCTTCTACTGCGCGGCCCGAGGTGGCAATTACGTTGGCCTGCATCATGCGGCTCATACCGGCCACGCCCACGGCAGAGAGCAGGCCGCCGATGGTGGTCGGGATCAGGCACACCAGCAACGCCACCAGGGCAGTCAGGCTGACCACCGTACCGGCCTTGCTGGCCTCCACGCTGAACATGGAATAAGGCAGCAGGGTGACCGTAACCACCAGGAACACGATGGTCAGTGCCACCAGCAGGATCGTCAAGGCAATCTCATTGGGAGTCTTCTGGCGCTTGGCACCCTCCACCATGCTGATCATCCGGTCCAGAAATGACTCGCCAGGATTAACCGAAATGCGCACTACCAGCCAATCAGACAGCACCCGGGTGCCGCCGGTCACCGCCGAGAAATCGC
>JANOCN010000002.1:0-11069 GCA_031412185.1 Betaproteobacteria bacterium
CAACTCGCCGGCATACAAGCCGTCTGCCGGCACCCGATGCAACGTAGAGCAGCCGACGAGCATGGTGGCCAGAGCAGTTCCAAAGATCTTTAGCGCAACGCGGCGTTCCATCGCCAGAATTATCGCGTCAAGTGCCGGCCCACCAGAGTTCCACCAGGTCACAGAAGCCCGGTTTCACTAACTTGTTCCAAGCCAAGGTGAAGCAGTGCACAAACCTGCCCTGCGCGGCGCTGGAGGGCGACTCCAGCGCCGGGGCGGCTGTCGCTGAAAGACTGGGTCCGGTCACTCGGCTGTTCGATCTGCCTGATCTAAAGCGGTCGTTGAAGGCACAGCCTGGCAGCCGACAAACTGGCGATGAAAACGATGTTCGCTGCCTGAGCCGCGTCGGCCGTCGAATACGCTCGCCACGGGCCGCACCGCCACCGTGCAGCCAGGGTGGCGCTGCGCGCTGTGTCGACAAGCTATGACCAACATCAGTGTCAACCCTGAGGCCAGGTCCAATCCTGCGCGCCGTGAACGTTCAAAGACCTGCCAACTCGCCAGCCCCGAGCCTCCAGACGCTCAGATGGCGCGCTGAATGCGCCCAGACTTGCGTACTTCGGCGCTCTGCGGGCCCGGCCGGGGGATTTTTCAGGCCCATTCTTGGGGCGTCCTATGGCGTTTGAAAATCCTATTCTCGCGATACGATGGCCAGCAACGAACACGATCGCATCCAGCGTGGTCCGCGATGCGATACTCGCCGCCTGGGCCGAATACCGACCGCCAGCGAACGCGACCGACCGGTGGACAAAGGAGCAGCATGATGCGCAATCTGCATTTTGAAGACACCTCGCCTTGGCCTTCCGGTCTGTCGGCATGATCTGGCGTGCCACCAGTCCACGCGCACGGCAGGTGCTGCGCACACTGCAGGACGTGGTGTACGCACAGACCGATGCGGCGCGGGAATGGCATCGTTCGAACCTGGTCGTGCATGGCCATCGGTATTGTGCCGATCTGGACCTGGTGGCCGATCTCGCGCCCGAGGGTCCTCTGCTCGACATCGGCGCGGCACCGTGTCACATGACGGCCATGCTGCAACTCGCCGGCTATCCGGTGGTCGGGCTGGACCTGGCACCGCGGCGGGTGGCACCGTTGATCCAGGCCCTGGATCTGGACGTACAGGCCTGTGACGTGGAGCGCGAAACGATGCCGTTCGCCGATGGCCATTTCGCCGGTGCCTTGTTGTGCGAGACCTTCGAACACCTGCGTGTCGACCCGGCGCTGGTCCTGTCCGAGACCTGTCGCGTGCTCGCGCACGGGGGCTTCCTGCTGCTCACCACGCCCAATGTGTATTCCCTGCCCAGCCTTGCCCGCTTCCTGCTGGGCAAGAGTGTGGCGGATCCACTGTCCGAATTCGGAAAGTTGCGCGCGCTCGGCCACATGGGACATGTGCGCGAATATTCAGCGCGTGAGGTCCGGCGCTTTGTCGAAGCCAGCGGCTTTGCAATCGAATGGCTCGATTTCCGCTACGACCACGCCGACCCCAGTCGCAAAAAGCGCATCCTGAACCTGGCCTACCACTGCGTGCCGCGCCGGTTCCATCGCGATACCGTGCTGGTGGCACGCAAGCGCGCACCAGGGCGCGGTCCTGGCCTTGTGCCCTTGCCCTGACCGCCGGAACGCTGTGTCGCGCCGGTCCCGCGATGGAGCATGCGACTGAAGTTTGCCGCCAGGTCCGAGGCATTTGCGGCCGAACAGAAGAGCCTGCTGGAAGAGACCATCGACGCCCACATGGCCGCGCTGGCCCACGAGATTAAGCAGCGCGCCACGGCAGACGACAAGGCCAAGAGCCATCGCAAGCAACCCAAACGCGCTGCCGCCGCAATTGCCACGCACGGCGTTCCGCCACGAGACCCCTGATCGAGCGCTTCGAGGCCAGGGAGATGCTGGCCTTCAAGCACAGCGGCTTCTCGGCGGACGCCGGCGTCTGCCTCCAGGCGCAGGACCGCGCCGGCCTGGAGCGGCTGCTGCGCTACTGCGCGCGCGCAGTTTGCGCTGGATCGGCTGAGCGAGGGGGGAGCCGAGCTGGTCTACCACTGCCCCAAACCGCAGAGCGGTGGCAGACAGGCCGACCTGGTGCTCATCCCGCTGCAGCTGATCGAGTGCATCGCCACGCTGGTGCCGCCGGCGAACCTGCAGTTGCGAGCTCTTGTGGCCGCCAAACCGCAGTAGATTTTGGACCATGAGCTCCCCGCAAGCGGGCATTGCTGGGCGACTCTTTTCGCTGCATTGCCGTCGCTACAACCGGCAAACACGACCCCATACGGCTCGCCCGTTTTGAGCACTGCAGCGGCTCACCCCGAAGGGGGCCGGGGTGCGTTGGCGCGTGCCCCAGGCCCCTGCGGCCGGCGCGCATCCAGAGAGAGACGCACTGCCGAAGGCGGGGTGCCTAAAACTTCGGCATCCCCTTCATCCCCCCCATGCCACCCATCCCGCCCATGCGTTTCATCATCTTCATCATGCCCCCGCCCTTCATCTTCTTCATCATGTCCTGCATCTGCTCAAACTCCTTGAGCATGCGGTTGACCTCTTGCACCTGCACGCCTGCACCCTGCGCGATGCGGCGTTTGCGCGTGGCCTTGATGAGATCGGGCTTGCGGCGCTCCAGCGGCGTCATGCTGTGGATGATGCCTTCCTTGCGCTTGATGTCTTTTTCGGCCCGGCCCATGTCCACCTGGCCGGCCTTCGCGGCCATGGCTGCGGGCAGCTTGTCCATAAGGCTCGACAAACCCCCCATCTGTTTCATCTGCTGAATCTGCGCCAAAAAGTCGGACAGATCGAAACTCGCGCCGCTTTTGACCTTGGCCGCGAGTTTCTGCGCGGCCTGCATGTCCACACCCGAGGTGACCTGCTCCACCAGCGCCAGAATGTCACCCATGCCCAAAATGCGCCCGGCGTGGCGCTGGGCGTCGAACACCTCCAGGCCGTCGATTTTTTCACTGGTGCCGGCAAACTTGATCGGTGCGCCGGTTACCTGGCGTACCGACAACGCAGCACCGCCGCGCGAGTCGCCATCGGTCTTGGTCAGGATGATGCCGGTCAGCGGCAACGCCTGCTTGAACGCCAACGCCGTGTTGACGGCGTCCTGCCCCTGCATGGCGTCCACCACAAACAGGGTCTCGACCGGATTCAGCGCCTGATGCAAGTCCTTTATCTCGCGCATCAACACTTCGTCAATGGCCAGCCGCCCGGCGGTGTCCACCAGCAACACGTCGAAATAGTGTTTGCGTGCGTAGTCCAGCGCCGCCAGGCCGATGGCCACCGGTTTCTGGTCGGCAGTGCTGGGGAACCATTCGGCACCGGCTTGTTTGGTAACCGTCTTCAACTGCTCGATGGCGGCCGGGCGGTACACGTCGCCCGACACGGTGAGCACTTTTTTCTTGCGCTTTTCTATCAGGTACTTTGCGAGCTTGGCGGTGCTGGTGGTTTTGCCCGAGCCCTGCAGACCGGCCATCAAGATCACTACCGGCGGCTGCGCAACCAGGTTGATGTCGCTCACTCCTTCGCCCATCGTTGCGGCCAGTTCCCGGTTGACGATACCCACCAGCGCCTGGCCGGGGGAGAGTGAACCCAGCACTTCCTGGCCCAGCGCCTTCTCCTTGACGCGGGCAATAAAGTCGCGCACCACCGCAAGCGCCACGTCGGCTTCCAGCAATGCCATGCGCACCTCGCGCAGCATGTCGGTCACGTTGGACTCGGTGATGCGCGCCTGGCCACGCATCTCCTTGACGAGGCGCGATAGTTTGTCGGTAAGCGATGAAGCCATGGTGTGAGGGGGTTGGGTGCGGAGCCCGCGTCGGGCGCAATCTGCAACAAGGCGCAGCAGGCAAACCGCTAAACTGTAGCCATGATTCTAGCCAGTGCCCCCGCGCTCACTTTAAGCCTGACCCTGGCTGTGGCTGTGGGCTACCTGGTACCCGCGGTTGCCCTCGGCCGCAACGACAAAGCGGCGCGGCTGGTGGTGCTGGTTGCCTGGTTGTTGCACGCACTGCTGCTGGCCGAAAATCTGGCAGGCGACGACACGCGTTTCGGTTTTGCCGTAGCGCTCTCGGTAATGGCCTGGCTGGTCGCCGCGGTATACGGCATCGAGAGCCAGCTGTACCCGATGTTGCAGATGCGCTGGACGTTGTGCGCATTGGGGTCGGCGGCCGTGCTGCTGGCCTATTTCTTTCCCGGCGTTCCCTTGCAATCCAACGCGTCGGTGTGGCTGCCGCTGCACCTGGCGCTCGGCATCGGTTCTTACGGGCTGTTTGGCGCGGCGGTTGCCCACGCCTGGTTCATGGGGCGGGCTGAAGAACGCATCCGCATGGCCGCAGACCCCGAAAGCGGCATGCCGTTGTTGACCATCGAACGCCTGACGTTCCGTTTTGTGGCTGCCGGGTTTGTGCTGCTTACTGCCACACTGCTGGTGGCCTTCACGTTTGGCGAGTCTCTGTATGGCAAGGGAAGCGCCTGGCGTTGGGACCACAAGACGATTTTCTCGGTGCTTTCCTGGGTCACGTTTGCGGTGCTGCTGTGGGGCCGCGCGCGCTTGGGCTGGCGCGGGCGTCGGGCGGTGCGCATTTTGTATGCGGGCTCGGGTCTGCTTTTCCTGGCCTATGTGGGTTCGCGATTTGTGCTGGAAGTGGTATTGGGGCGTACGACATGAAGTTTCTGTTGGTGCTGGCGGTGGTGATGATCGGCTTCTGGCTGTGGCGCTCGAGCCGGGGCAGCCGCACGCCCCCACCGGGTGCTGCGCGCGAGGAGCCACCGCGTGCCATCGAGATGGTTAGTTGCGAGTTGTGCGGGCTGCACTGTGCCAAACTCGATGCCCTGGCCGGCAAGCGGGGCTTGTATTGCAGCGCCCAGCATCGCAGCCAGGCGGAGCCCTGAGAGGTAAAACGCATGGCTGCAGTAGCCGCCAACACGCACCCGTGGCCGGACCTGCGATTGCCGGGCGGAGAAGGCGAAACAGACACCGGCCCGCGCGAGTTTGTCCGCCTGTGGCGTGGTTTCATGACCGCACGTGTCACCCTGGGGCTGGTGCTGCTGGGATTGCAGACCACCTTGTTTGTGCTCGGGCAGGCGCACGACCGGTTGCTGATTGTGGTGTGTGCGACCTACCTGGTGGCCACACTGGTGACGCGGCTGACCGTTACACCAAGACGCCTTGGGCCCACCTTCGATCCGCAATGGGTGCTGACGATTGGCGTCGACGTGGTGGCATTTGCCGCGTTGCAGTTTGTGCAGGGGCAGGCGGGCATCAACTACACCCCGTTGCTGGCGCTGCCAGTTTTGCTGGCGTCGGTTCTGGGGTCTCTGCCGCTGGCCATGGGCACGGCGGCAGGCGTGACATTGCTGCTGCTGGCGCAATCGGTGTCGCTGTCGGTGCAACTGGCGGGGGACCCGGCCCCGCTGTATGCGCAGGCCGCCCTGACCGGGGCCGGCTATTTTGTAATCGCGTTTCTCTCGTCCCAGGTGTCGGCGCGGCTGGCCAGCGAGGAACAGCGCTCGCAGCGCAGCCAGATCGCGGTGCGGGTGCAGCGCCAGGTGAATGCTTTGGTGATTGAGTCGCTCACCGACGGCATCCTGGTGGTGGATGCGAGAAATGTGGTGTGGGCGGCGAACCCGGCCGCCTGTATTTTGCTCGGACGCACGCCGACCCTGGTGCAGACGCCGTTCGACCTTACTACTGATGCGCACTGGCGTACGCTCGCCGAGCTCGCGGCGCTGAGTTTTTCCAGCAACCGTGCGCAGCGTGCCAGTGTTGTCCTGAAACACGCCAGTGCAGGCGCCCAACATGCATTGGTGCGCACCCGCATGACCGCGACCGGGGATGGAAGCGCGGAGCGGCTGTGTGTGATGTTCCTGCAGGACCAGCGCGAAATGGAGGCCCGCCTGCGCACCGAGAAGCTGGCCAGCATGGGGCGCATGTCGATGGCGGTGGCGCACGAGATCCGCAATCCGCTGGCAGCCATCGTGCAGGCCAACGCACTGCTGGACGAAGACATCAGCGAACCGAAACTCAAGCGACTGACCGACATGGTGCAGCAAAACGCGCATCGGCTGGAACGCATCGTGGACGAGGTGCTGAACATTACACGCGTTCAGAGTGGTCGTGACGAAAGTTCGTCGGCCAGCGTGTCGCTCAACCATGCGGTCGAGCGCATTTGCCGGGAATGGTCGCAACATACCGGCAGTGATGGTCTGCTCGAAGTGAAACTGTGCGCGGACCACCCGCTGGTGGCCTTCGACGCCGAGCACCTGCGCCGCGTGTTGATCAACCTGCTGGACAATGCCAGGCGGTATGCCAGCAGCGGCCACCAGGCGATCCAGGTCTCGACCCGGCTGTCTGCCGCTGGCCTGGCAGTGCTGGGCATCTGGAGCGACGGCCAGCCGATGGACCAATCGGTGGAGCGGCATCTGTTCGAACCCTTTTTCTCGTCAGAGAGCCGGTCCACCGGACTCGGTCTCTATATCTGCCGCGAGTTATGCGAGCGCCATGGTGCCACGATCAACTTCGAGCGAAGCCGGAAAACGGTCGGCTCTGCCATGGTGGACGGCAACGAGTTCCTGGTGACTTTTGAGGCACCGGCGCAGCACGCGCTGTTTGATGTCGCCTCCGACAAAGTGCCTGCCGCAACATGGCTGTAAAACCGCCTCCTGGGGACGTGCAGATTCTGGTCGTGGACGACGAACCCGATCTGCGTACGCTGTACGAACTTGCGCTGCAGCGCGAAGGCTACAACGTGTTGGGTGTTGGTGACCTGGGGGCAGCATGGCAGGCCCTGGACCGGCAGCGTTTTGATGTGGTGATCACCGACATGCGTTTGCCCGACGGGCTGGGCACCAGCCTGCTGCAGCGCCTGCGCGAACAGCGCCGGTCCGAGCGTTGCGTGGTGATCACCGCATATGGCTCGGCCGAGAACGCGGTCGAGTCGCTCAAGGCCGGCGCTTTTGACTACCTGACCAAACCGGTGGACATCAAACAGTTCCGTGCCGTGGTTGCTTCTGCCGTCCAGGGTGAGAGGAACGACGGCATGGCGGGTCGTCGCCATGCTGCGGGCAGCCCTTCGCGTTTGGGTCCCAACCGCAGGCGCACCGACACGGTTCAAGGCGAAGGTGAAGCGGCCTTGCAACGCATGGTGGGCAACTCGGTGGCGATGCGGCTGGTCAAGGAACGTGTCGCCAAGGTAGCCCGCAGCATGGCACCGGTGTTGGTATGCGGTGAGTCCGGTACCGGCAAGGAGCTGGTGGCGCGTGCCTTGCATGCCAACAGCCACCGTTTCGCCGGCCCGATGGTGGCCGTCAATTGCGGCGCAATTCCCGAGACCCTGCTTGAGGCCGAGTTCTTCGGAGTCAAGAAGGGGGCCTATACCGGTGCCGCGCAGGACCGCGAAGGGTTCTTCCAGGCGGCACAGGGAGGTAGTCTCTTTCTGGATGAAATTGGCGACTTGCCACTGGCGATGCAGTCAAAACTTCTGCGTGCGATCCAGGAGCGTTGTGTGCGCCCGGTTGGCGCGGCACTGGAGGAGCCCGTCGATGTGCGCATCATCAGCGCTACCCACCGGGACCTGGCGGCAGATGTAGAGACCGGCCGGTTTCGCCAGGACCTCTACTACCGCTTGAATGTGATCGACATCGTGATCCCGCCGCTGCGTGAACGCCTGGATGACCTGCCGGCATTGTGCGAGAACCTGCTGGCACGTATTGCGCAGGAGTCCGGTATTGCGGTACCTACCCTCACGCCGAGTGTGCTCGAGCAGATCTGCCTGGCACCGCTGAAGGGCAATGTGCGTGAACTCGAAAACCTGCTGCACCGCGCTGTGGCACTGAGCGAGGGCAACGATCTGCAGGTGGACATCCTCAGCGAGCAGACCATGCCGGCACCGCTGACGCCGCTGACACCGGTGTCACGGCCTTCCGTGCAGGCACCGTCGAGCCAACCTGCGCCTCTGGCGGGCACCGACCTTCCAACCGATCTGCAGGGTCACCTGGACCGTCAGGAGCGCGAGATTCTGGTACAGACGCTGCATGAGACCGGATTCAACCGGACTGCTGCCGCAGCGCGCCTGGGCCTGAGTTTGCGCCAGATGCGCTATCGCATTGCGCGGCTGCATATCGATGCACCCGCCGGGTCCGAGTTGCCCGACGAGCCAGCCTGAAAGTGTTGCCTGGCAGGCATAAAGTTGCCCGGCGCCGCCCTTGCAGAACTATTGCACGATACACTACCAGTAGTGGCTTGTATTCGTCCCTGACCCCATATATAGTGTGCGCTGGTCACATGGACGGTCCCCCGGCAAATCACCCGGACGGTGCCCACAACCAAGCTGAAAAATTCCAATAAGACATAGTCAGAGATGAGGAAATAATGCAAATTGCCCTGAATACGCCAAGCGTTTTTCAAACCGGCGCCGCCGTGGCGCCGAGTGTCGATAGCCTGCACAGCAGCACGCTCGGCCCGCTCAGCCAGTACCAGATCATCCGCCGCAATGGTGCGGTGGTTCCTTTCGAGCCGGCAAAGATTGCCGTGGCCATGATGAAGGCCTTCCTGGCGGTGCATGGCACGCAAGGTGCCGCATCGGCCAGCGTCCGCGAAGTGGTGGATGGCCTGACCCAGGTCGTGATCCGTGCGCTCGCCCGCTCTCGCCCTGGTGGCGGCACATTTCACATTGAAGACGTGCAGGACCACGTGGAGCTGGGCCTCATGCGGGGCGGCCACCACGAGATCGCCCGCGCCTATGTGCTCTACCGCGAAAAGCGCACCCAGGAGCGGGCCCGCAACGCCGAGCAGGCGGCACCGAAGGCTGCCACGCTGCATGCGATGGACGGTGGTCGGCGCGTCGTGCTTGATCTGGGTTACCTCGCCGGGCTGATCGAGTCCGCCTGCGCCGGGCTGGGGCCGGACATCCGCAGCGAGCCCATCATGGCCGAGACCCTGCGCAACCTGTACGACGGTGTGCCGATGGACGAGGTCTACAAGGCATCGGTGCTGGCAGCGCGTACCCTGATCGAGAAGGACCCGGACTACACCTTTGCCACCGCGCGCCTGTTGTTCCACACCATCGCCAAGGAGGTATTGGGCAAAGACGTAGCCCCGGCCGACATGGGCCAGGCGTATGTGGACTATTTCCCACAATTCATCCGCAAAGGTGTGGACGCCGAGTTGCTGGACGAAAAGTTGTTGCAGTTCGATTTGAAGCGTATCGGTGCCGCCCTCAAGGCCGAACGCGATCTGAAGTTCGACTATCTGGGTCTGCAGACGCTCTACGACCGCTACTTCCTGCATGTGGACAAAGCCCGCATTGAGCTGCCCCAGGCCTTCTTCATGCGGGTGGCGATGGGCTTGTCGTTGAACGAGATCGACCGCGAGGCGCGGGCGATCGAGTTCTACGAAGTCCTGTCCTCGTTCGACTTCATGTCCAGCACACCCACGCTGTTCAACAGCGGCACCCTGCGCTCCCAGTTGTCGTCGTGTTACTTGACCACCGTGCCGGACGATCTGGACGGCATCTACGAGTCGATCAAGGAAAACGCGCTGCTGTCCAAGTTTGCCGGTGGGCTGGGCAACGACTGGACGCGCGTGCGCGCTCTGGGTTCCCACATCAAGGGCACCAACGGGGAATCGCAGGGCGTCGTGCCGTTCCTCAAAGTGGTCAACGACACCGCAGTGGCCGTGAACCAGGGCGGCAAACGCAAGGGGGCAGTGTGCACCTATCTGGAGACCTGGCACCTGGACATCGAGGAGTTCCTGGAACTGCGCAAGAACACCGGCGACGACCGCCGCCGTACGCACGACATGAACACCGCCAACTGGATTCCCGATCTGTTCATGCGCCGCGTGATGGACAAGGGCTCCTGGACCCTGTTCTCGCCATCCAATGTACCTGACCTGCACGACCGGTTTGGCGCCGACTTCGAACGTGCTTACGTGGCTTACGAAGCAAAAGCCGCACGCGGCGAGATCAAGCCATCGCGCACGATGCCGGCCGCTGATCTGTGGCGCAAGATGCTCACGATGCTGTTTGAGACCGGGCATCCGTGGATCACCTTCAAGGATGCCTGCAACATCCGTTCGCCCCAGCAGCATGTTGGCGTGGTGCATTCGTCCAACCTGTGCACCGAGATCACGCTCAACACCAGTGACACCGAAACGGCAGTCTGCAACCTGGGCTCGATCAATTTGCTGCAGCACCTGAAAGATGGCGCGCCCGATGCCAATGGCGTCGCCTCCACCGTGATCGACCATGCCAAGCTGCAGAAAACGGTGACTATCGCGATGCGCATGCTCGACAACGTCATCGACATCAATTACTACGCTGTGAAAAAGGCGCGCGACTCGAATATGCGCCATCGTCCGGTGGGGCTGGGTGTGATGGCGTTTCAGGACAGCCTGTACAAGTTGCGTATTCCGTATGCCAGTGAAGCGGCGGTAGCGTTTGCGGACCGCTCCATGGAGGCGATCTGTTATTACGCTTATTGGGCATCGACCGAACTCGCGCGTGAGCGGGGGCGGTACTCCAGCTACCCCGGCTCGTTGTGGGAGCGTGGCATCCTTCCCCTGGACACACTCGACCTGCTGGCTGCCGAACGTGGCGGGTATGTAGAGGTGGACCGCTCGTCCACCATGGACTGGGACGCGTTGCGCAAGAAGATTGCTGCCGACGGTATGCGCAATTCGAACTGCGTAGCGATTGCGCCAACCGCAACCATCTCCAACATCATCGGAGTGGACGCGTCGATCGAGCCCTGTTTTGGCAATCTCTCGGTCAAGTCCAACCTGTCGGGCGAGTTCACCATCATCAACGCCGGGCTGGTGCACGATCTCAAGCGCCTCGGCCTGTGGGACGACGTGATGGTGATGGACTTGAAACACTTTGATGGATCGCTTGCCCCGATTGACCGTGTGCCGCAAGAGATCAAGTCGCTCTACGCCACCGCGTTCGAAGTCGAAACGCATTGGCTGGTGGAGGCTGCGGCGCGGCGCCAGAAGTGGATCGACCAGGCCCAGTCGCTCAACATCTATATGGCCGGCGCGTCGGGCAAGAAGC
>JANOCN010000003.1:0-1550 GCA_031412185.1 Betaproteobacteria bacterium
TACGGAACACCCCCGTTGGGGCTCACTGCGTGTAGCCCCCTCCCACCCTCAAGGGGGCGGCCTCCAGCGGCCTGGCAAAGCCAGTTCCGCGGCGGCCCTGATCCTCTGCATCCTGCGCGTCAAACCGCACTCAACTAGCAAGGATAGTCGTTAAGTGGCAACTCTTGAACTAAGCAAAATCGTCAAAACGTTTGATCGCACCACCATCCTGCACGGCATTGACCTGAAGGTGAAAGATGGTGAGTTCGTGGTGTTTGTCGGGCCGTCGGGGTGCGGCAAGTCCACGTTGCTGCGCTCCATCGCCGGCCTGGATTCGCCGACCTCGGGCGACATCCTTATCGACGGCCAGAACGTCAACGCCATATCGGCAGCGCACCGCGGCTGCGCCATGGTGTTCCAGTCGTATGCGCTGTACCCGCACATGAGTGTCTACGACAACATGGCGTTCGGGCTCGAGAACATGGGAATCGCGCCAGCACAAGTCCAGGCCAAGGTTGGCGCCGCCGCCACGCTGCTGCGCCTGGGTGAGCTGCTGCAACGCAAACCTACCCAGCTCTCGGGTGGCCAACGCCAGCGTGTCGCGATTGGCCGTGCCATCGTGCGGGAACCCAAGCTGTTCCTGTTTGACGAGCCACTGTCCAACCTGGACGCCGAGCTGCGCGTGTCCATGCGCGCCGAGATCCGCGATCTGCATGCCAGGCTCAAGGCCACGATGGTCTACGTGACGCACGACCAGGTAGAGGCGATGACCATGGCCGACAAGATTGTGGTACTACGCGCTGGGCGTGTGGAGCAGGTCGGTGCACCGCTGGAGCTGTACAACCGGCCCATGAACACTTTTGTGGCGGGTTTCATCGGCAGCCCGCGCATGAACTTTCTGCCCATCGCGCTGTTGCCGCCCGGGCAGGGGCAAAGGCTGGTTCCGCCCGGCACCCATACCATCGGGCTGCGGCCCGAACACGCGCTGATTGGGACCGACGGCCCAATCGAAATGCGCGTCTCCTCGGTCGAGCAGTTGGGCTCTACCAGCCTGCTGCACGGCAGCGTGGGCAGCGATACGCCGTTCGAGATGGTGTGCAACGGGCAGACAAGTATCGCGGGCGGCGACACGGTGCGCCTGGCCCTCCCGCGCGAGCACCTGCACTGCTTCGACAAAGATGGTCAGCGTTTGCAGACCTGAGCGCGTGAGAGCCAATCCTGTGCAGCTGCGCATCCAAATCGCTATCGCACACTGAGCCGGCATGAAAACTTTAGGGCGCGCCAGCGTTGCATCAGCGAACAGCCATGCGGTTGACCTGGCGTTGGAGGGCGGCGGTAGCTTCCGCATTCAGGTGCTGGAGCCGTCCATGGTGCGGGTGCGTCTGTTGACCGCCGCTGGCTACAAGGAGCCGCGCACCTGGGCCATTGCGCCCGAGGCCGGCAAGGATGTCGCATGGGTCGGCCGGGTGCGCGACGACGACAGCGGCTTCTCCCACCCCGACGCGCGGCTCACCCGGCAGCCTGGGCAGGTGACACTGCATACCGATGTGCTTTCGGTAAGCGTGCAGGAG
>JANOCN010000004.1:0-2480 GCA_031412185.1 Betaproteobacteria bacterium
TCGACCTGGCGCGCGGACCGGACGGCAACTGGTGGCTGGTCTCGCAGCGCACCCAGGCGCCTTCCGGTCTGGGTTACCTGCTTGAAAACCGGCTGGCTGTATCACGGCTGTTTCCGCAGGCGTTCGAAAACATGCATGTGCAGCGCCTGGCCAGCGCCTACCGCGCCTTGATGGACAGCCTCAGGGCCATGAGCCCCGGGGGCCAGAATTCGCACATGGCGCTGCTGACACCCGGCCCCTACAACGAGACCTATTTTGAACATGCCTACATCGCCAGGTATCTGGGCCTGACCCTGGTCGAAGGCGGTGACATGCTGGTACGTGACGAGCGGCTGTACCTGAAGACACTCAAAGGGCTGGTGCCGGTGCACGTATTGCTCAAACGCATGGACGACCAGTACCTCGACCCGCTGGAGCTGCGCTCTGAATCGACCCTGGGCGTACCCGGCCTTCTGCAGGCGATACGGGCCGGCAATGTGCTGGTGGCCAATACACCGGGCTCGGACTTTCTGGAGTCGCCGGCCCTGCTCGGCTTCTTGCCGGGCCTGTCCGAACACCTGTTGGGCGAGGCGCTAAGTTTGCCTGCACTCCCAACCTGGTGGTGCGGCGAACGTTCGGCCATGGAGGAGGTGTTGCCGCAACTGGCCGAATGCGCCATCAAACCCACTTACCCGGGCTCGGTGCACCACGGCAACTTCGAAGCAGTGCTGGGACGCGATCTGTCGGCGCGCGAACTCGACGAATGGGCTGGACGCATAGCGCGCCAGGGTGACGATCACACCATTCAGGCCTACCTGCCACTGGCCCAGATGCCGACCTGGCAACATGACGCTTCGGCGCGTACACGCGGCGGGCGTATCGTGCCACGCTCGTTCATGCTGCGCATTTTTGCGGTGTCCAACGGGCCGCAGTCCTGGCAGGTGTTGCCCGGCGGCCTGTCGCGTGTGGCCCTGGCGAATATGGAGATCGCAACCATGCAGCGCGGCGGCAGCAGTGCCGACGTGTGGGTCATGACGCGTGGCGAAGTCGACCGCACCACGTTGCTGCAACCGGCTCTCACCCCCGGGCTGGTGGCGCAGCGCAAACGCCTGGTTACCAGCCGGGCCGCAGAAAACCTGTACTGGCTGGGCCGCTACACCGAACGCTCGGAAAACTCGATCGCACTTGCGCGGTTGGCGCTGGAGTGCCTGAATGGGGAAGACCAGTCGTCACAACCGCTGCTGGCCTGGCTTGGCCGAATGGCCAAGGCCAACTCGCTGGTATTGCCACATGTGCCCTCACCCACCCTGGCACGCCGGGTGTTCGAACGCTCGCTGATCGCCAGCCTGGGCAACACCGACAAAGCCAACAGCGTGGGTTACAACCTGCGGGCCGTGCGAATGTCCGGCTCGGCGGTGCGTGAACGGCTATCACAGGAGCACTGGAATCTGATTGTGCGGGCGCAAGGCGACCTGGTCGCCGCCTGTGCCGCGCAGACCCAGAGCGGCGAATACTCGACTATCGAGACGCTGGATATTCTCAAAACTGCCGGCCGCCACATGGCCGCCATCACCGGCTCGCAGACCGACCGCATGACACGCGACGATGGCTGGCGCTTGTTGAGTATTGGCCGCCATATCGAGCGCCTGGGATTTCTTTCGGCTGCACTGGCGCGGGGCCTGGAAACCGGCTCGGTCCAGAGCGAAGCCGGGTTCGAGGCCATGGTGGCGTTGTTCGACAGCACCATCACCTTCCACGCCCAGTTCCAGCAGAGCCGGGAGATCGCCGCACTGGTAGACCTGCTGGTGCTGGACCGCGACAATCCGCGTTCACTGGCCTGGGTCGCCCACACACTGCGCGGGCGGCTGGCCAAACTGGCGGGGAGTGAACCCAACCAGTTGAGCGAGTTGTCGCTTCGGGTTCCGGACCCGGGCGGTTGGGACCTGGCTGCGCTGTGTGCTTTTGGTGAGCATGGGCTGGACACCAGTACCAACGCACAAAATCTGGTGGCCCTGCGCGGTTTGTTGCAGCAGTGTGGTGACGCAGCGTTTGATGTATCCGAGGTTATCAGCGCCACCTACTTCACGCACTCCGGCGAGTCCAAGCAAAGCATTGGCGCGTGAAAGCCTGACAGCGTGACAAGGAGCAGTTCCTGATGCAGATCCAGGTGATCCACGAAACCCGTTACGACTACGTACCCCCGGTCGAGGTGGCGCAGCACATGGCCTATCTGCAACCGCTGAACAGCGCCACCCAGCAACTGCTTCAGCACTCGCTGGCGGTGGAGCCAGCCCCCAACCAGCAGACACCGGCAGTGGATGTGTACGGCAATACCCGCACCTTCATTTCGCTGCAGTCGGCCCATGCACGGCTGCGCGTGGTGGCGCACAGTGTGATCGCTACCCGCGCCCCGCCGGTGCCCGCCAGCCTGCTGCCCTGGGAGCAGGTGCGCGAACATTTTCGCTACCGCGCCGAAGGTGTCTACGACCCGGCGGCAGAGT
>JANOCN010000005.1:0-7538 GCA_031412185.1 Betaproteobacteria bacterium
CTCCAGTTTCAAGCCCTTCATCTATTCGGCATCGCTGGAGAAGGGTCTGACGCCTGCCACAGTCATCAACGACTCGCCCTTGTTCTTCGATGCGGGTGTCACGGGGGGGCAACCCTGGGAGCCGAAAAACTATGACGGCAAGTTCGACGGCCCGATGAGCCTGCGCACCGGTCTGGCGCGTTCCAAGAACATGGTGTCGATCCGCATTCTGCAGGCGATCGGTCCGCAATATGCACGTGAATGGATCACACGTTTTGGTTTTGACGAGGAAAAGCACCAACCCTACCTGACCATGGCGCTGGGTGCTGGCTCGGTAACTCCCATGCAGATGGCCACCGCCTATTCGGTGTTTGCCAATGGGGGTTACCGAATCAACCCATGGCTGGTCAGCAAGGTGACGGAACAAAAAGGCAAGGTGCTGATGGAAAGTAAGCCTTTGGTGCTGGACGAATCCGTGCGCGCCATTGATGCCCGCAACGCCTTTCTGATGACCAGCCTGCTGCAGGAGGTGACCCGTTCGGGAACCGCAGCGCGGGCGCAAGCCACACTAAAACGTACCGACTTGTTTGGCAAAACCGGTACTACCAATGACTCCATGGATGCCTGGTTTGCAGGATTTCAGCCTACGCTGGCGGCGGTAACCTGGATTGGCTACGACACACCGCGCAAGCTGGGCAGCAATGAGACCGGGGGCGGGCTTAGCCTGCCGGTCTGGATAAGTTACATGGAGCACGCGCTCAAAGGTGTGCCGATTACACAATATGCGGCACCAGAGGGCGTCGTCAATACGGCTGGCGAATGGTTTTACGACGAATATCAGCGTGGGTCTGGGGTTGCGAGCTTGGGGCTGGAGGACAAGCACAGCACCGGGGCTTCTACACCCGAGGTGCAGGCGTTTCCGCCCGCCGAAGAGCGAAACCGGATACTCGAGCTGTTCCGCAATTAGGGAAGCCCGAAGCAGGTGTCCTCAGGCACCAAACGTCACAACCCGCCCCGCCTGCGCACTGGCATCGCGCGAAAGACTTTCAAAGAACTCGCCCTGCCCCTTTGTGTCCTGCCACAACTTGCCGTCAAATTTGTAGTGGTAACCGCCCGACCTGGCCGCCAGCCAGATTTCATGCAGGGGTTTCTGCAGGTTGACCACAATCTGGCTCTGGTTGGTAAACACCAGTGTCACCATGCCGCCCACGCGTTGGTTGTCTATGTCGGCGTCGGTCGCCGCGTTGATCTGGTCGCAACATTCCTCAATCTGCGCCAGAACCGACTCAGCGAGGTCCATAAATTCAGGGTCGGTCATTACAATTTCAGCATATTGTCAATTTCACCATGTCGCGATTTAGCCGGATTCTAGTCAGAGTGATTGCCCTTGTCGGCTTAGTGGCGGCGCTTGCCGCTTGTGGCCAGAAAGGCGTATTGTTCCTGCCAACCGAAGCTGCTGCGGCGAATCGCGCCACGTTGCCGCAGACACTGCGCGGGCTTATCGCGGTGCCGCCAGACGGCTCTGCCTCTGCACCGGCACCTTCGGCTCCCGCGAAAGCAGCGCCATGAGACATCCCGTGCCAAGCTGCCTCGCTGTGCGCGATTTTCTGCGCGCCGACTTGGCGCACAACACGCATAGCAGCGCAGCGCGCGGCATGGGGAAACCCCGGTGAGCATCGCAGAACTGCCTGGCCATCCGCACATTGCCTACCGCGATGGGGAGCTGTTCGCCGAAGGGGTCCCGTTGCTGGCCCTTGCCCAGAAATACGGCACGCCGCTGTTCGTGTACTCCGAAGCATCCATCCTGGCGGCGCTCGCGGCCTACCAACGCGGATTTTCCGGGCGCAATGCGCGTATTTGTTACGCCATGAAAGCCAACCCGGCGTTGGGCGTGCTCCGGTTGCTGGCAGCGGCGGGCTGCGGTTTTGACATTGTGTCGGGCGGTGAACTGGAGCGCGTCATCGCCGCCGGTGCAGCACCCTCCAGCGTGATCTTCTCGGGTGTTGGCAAAACCCGTGCGGAGATGCGCCGGGCTCTGGAGGTCGGCATCGCGTGTTTTAACGTCGAGAGCGAGCCGGAGCTGGATGTGCTCAATGAAGTCGCGCTGGCAGTCGGCCTCGTAGCCCCGATCAGCGTGCGCGTGAACCCTAATGTCGACCCCAAAACCCATCCCTACATCTCCACCGGGCTCAAAGGCAACAAGTTCGGCATCGCCCACGAAGACACATTGCGCACCTACCAGCGGGCTGCAAGTTTGGCGGGCCTTCGGGTGGTGGGCATCGATTGCCATATCGGCTCACAGATCACTGACGACGCACCCTACATCGACGCGGTTGACCGCATGCTGGATCTGGTGGAGTTGATCGAGGCCCACGGTATCGCCATTGAACACCTGGATTTTGGCGGTGGCCTGGGCATCAATTACAGCGGTGACCAGCCGCCACTGGCAGACGATTTGTGGCCCAGGCTTCTGGCCCGGCTGGACGCGCGCGGTTACGGCACACGCAGGCTGATGGTGGAACCCGGTCGCTCCCTGGTCGGCAACGCGGGTGTGTGTATCACCGAGGTTCTGTACCTGAAGCCGGGGGCGCAGAAAAACTTCTGCATCGTGGATGCGGCCATGAACGACTTGCCCCGGCCGGCCCTGTACCAGGCGTACCACGGCATAGTGCCGCTGCGCCCGCGCGACCAGGCCGCGCTGACCTGGGAAATCGTGGGCCCGGTGTGCGAAAGCGGTGACTGGATCGGGCACGACCGCAAGCTCGCTTTGCAAGCCGGCGACCTGCTGGCAGTGCTGTCCGCCGGTGCTTACTGCATGAGCATGGCCAGCAACTACAACTCCCGCGGCCGTGCTGCGGAAGTGCTCGTCAGCGGGTCCGCCACGCGCCTGATCCGGGAGCGCGAGACCATCAGCGATCAGCTGCGCCCGGAACGCCTGCTGCTTGACATCACCCGCTGATAGCGCGGGAGGTCACGGACGCCCTGCAGCGATGTGGGGCTGCAAGCGTTTCTGACGCCGCGCATGCACCAAGCGCCAGCCCAGCAACAGCGCCACCACACCCGCATAGACAAAAACTTCGGCGAAGTCGTTCTTGCCTGCACGCATCCAGAAAAAGTGCAGGATGCCGAGACAGGCGATCACATAAACCAGCTTGTGCAGTGTTTGCCAGCGTCTGGCACCGATCGCTTTGATGGCGCGGTTGAACGACGTGAGCGCCAGTAGCGTCAGCAACACGACGGCGCTGAATCCCACCAGGATAAACGGGCGTTTGGCAATGTCTTTGAGGATATCGGTGACATCGAAGCCCATGTCAAACCAGGCGTACGCCAGCAGATGCACCACGGCGTAGAAATAGGCGAACAGGCCGAGCATGCGGCGAAAACGGGCCAGCGCGGGGGTGTGCGTGAGCACACGCAAGGGCGTAACTGCCAACACGACACAGACAAATCGCAGCGTCCAGTCGCCGGTGGTGCGAATCAGCGCCTCGGCCGGGTTGGGCCCCAGCTGGCCTGCCAGGGCAGCGTACACCAGCCATCCGAATGGCAACAGGCAGCCGAGGAACAATACCGGCTTGGCCGCCGGGCTGAGCAGTATCTTCTTTTTCAGAAGTTTTTCTTCAAGTCCAGCCCGGCGTACATCTGCCCGACCTGGGTTTGATAGCCGTTGAACATCAGCGTTTTGCGCTTCTTGGCCAGCAGGCCGTCTTCGCCGATCCGGCGTTCGGTGGCCTGGCTCCAGCGCGGGTGGTCCACGTCTGGATTCACATTCGAGTAGAAACCGTATTCGTTGGCGGCCGCCTTGTTCCACGCGGTGGCCGGTTGTTTGTCGGTAAAGCGGATCTTGACCAGACTCTTGCCGCTTTTGAATCCGTATTTCCACGGCACCACCAAACGCAATGGAGCTCCGCTCTGGTTAGGCAGCACCTCGCCATACATACCGAACGACAGCAGGGTCAGAGGGTGCATGGCTTCGTCCATGCGCAGGCCCTCTATATACGGCCAGTCCAGCACACTGGAGCCAACAAATGGCATCGTCTTGGGGTCGGCCTGCGTCACGAACTCAACGTATTTGGCACCGCTGAGCGGTTCCACTTTCTTGATCAGCTCCGACAGCGAATAACCCACCCAAGGGATCACCATCGACCAGCCTTCGACACATCGCAAGCGGTAAATACGCTCTTCCTGGGCACTGAGCTTGCGCAGGTCTTCCACAGCATATTTGGCCGGCTTCTTGACCATGCCCTCTACCTCGACAACCCAGGGGGTAGTTTTCAGGGTATGCGCGTTTTTGGCCGGATCGGCCTTGTCGGTGCCAAACTCATAGAAATTGTTGTACGTGGTGGCGTCTTTGTAGTCGGTCACCTTTTCCATAGTGGCGGCGCCGGCCACTGCAGATTTGACCCCGGGCAGTCCCGCCAGCTTGCCGGGCGCCATGGTTTGGGCCAGCGCCTGGCGCGAGGCCCACGAAGCCATGGCGACCCCTGCAGCGCCCCCGGCCATTTGCTTTATCAGGTCGCGGCGACTGTGGTAGACGCTGCGCGCCGTAATCTCGCTCGATACGGGATGGATAAAGCCGTCGCGGTGGCTTCGGATGATCATGGCGCGATCCTCGGGTTACGACCTGACCGGGTCCGGTCGGACGGTGTGAAAGTGGATTCCTGGTTCAACCGGCGCACGGCGAAGCGGTCGGGCTGCGCCCGCAGGTTGGGCCATAAGAAGTCGTCAGAACCGCACCGCGCTTACAAAGTTCCTGGAAATTGTTAGCGCAGCCCGGCAATATAGTCCGCCACTGCCTTGATCTCGCGGTCGTTCAACCGGGCGGCGACCTGGTTCATCTGCAGGCTGTTCAGCCGCACGCCGTCGCGAAACGCCGTAAGCTGCGCTGTGCTGTAGTCAGCATGCTGGCCACTCAGCCGCGGATATTGGGCCGGAATTCCAGCACCGTTCGGGCTGTGGCAGCCAGAACAGGCCGCCACACGCCGATCCAGAATCCCGCCGCGGTAGATGCGTTCACCCAGCGACACCAGGTTTTTGTCCTTGGCAAAACCAGCCTTGGCGGTCTTGCTGGTCAACCAGTAAGCAACGTTCTTCATGTCGTCATCCGACAAGGTGGACGCCATACCTTTCATGATCGCATTGTTGCGTTTGCCGGACTTGTATTCCTGTAACTGCTTGATCAGGTACTGGGGATGTTGCCCAGCCAGTTTGGGATTCTCGGGGCTGCCGGAATTTCCATCGGCACCGTGGCAGGCGGCGCACACTGCGCTGTAGCTGGCCTCACCCTTGGCGAGATCCGGCTTGGCACCCTTTGCTGCTTCTGCCTTGGCCGCCACTGGCGCAGGTGCGGTGGCAGGTTTTGCGTCCTGCGCAATGGCACACAGGGCGTAAGCGGCCAAAAAAGTGGCCAGCGTCAGGCGAAGAGTCAGCTTCATGGAGGACCAGGTAGGGGTGGGCGAAACACGGGGATTCTACAATGTGACTTGCTGCCTACCCCTCCCCACAATGACTACCAACACCACGCGACAGGCCGCAGCAGACAAGCCCCGCACGAGCGCGGGCTCTGCTGCAACCATTGCCGCAGGCTGGTTGCACACAGCACGCTTCCTGATCTCGGCGCCAGAACTGCACTTCCTGCCGGTGATCGAGGAGCCCGAGATTGCATTTGTCGGGCGTTCCAACGCTGGAAAGTCCACCTGCATCAACATTCTGACCCAGCAAAAGCAGCTCGCGTTCGCGTCCCGCAAGCCCGGCCGCACCCAGCATATCAACCTGTTCTCGCTGGGCAAGCAGGGCATTACCGACGCGGTGCTGGCCGACTTGCCGGGTTATGGTTATGCAGCGGTGCCCAAGCAGGACAAGATCCGCTGGCAGCAAGTGATGGCCAACTATCTGGTGACACGCAAGAACCTCAGCGGTGTGGTGCTGCTGTGTGACCCGCGCCTGGGCCTGACCGATCTTGACGAAATCCTGCTTGACGTGATCCGGCCACGGGTGGAGGGAGGCATGAATTTCCTGATCGTGCTGACCAAGGCGGACAAGTTGACCCGCAGCGAAGCTGCCAAAGCGCTGTCGATTGCCAAGCTCCAGGCCGGTGGCGGGCAGGCGATGCTTTTTTCAGCCCCCAAACGCGTGGGCATCGACGACATATCGCAGTTGTTGTGGCACTGGGCGCACTCCCCGGAGCCGCCGCTTGGAACCGATCTCAGTACACCGAATCCGAGCCCGCCGGTCGCACCTTGAAGCGCTTGTGGACCCAGTAGTACTGGGTCGGCATCGTGTCAATACAGCCCTGCAGATACTGGTTCATGCGCCGGGCATCGGCCTCAAGGTCGTCGCTGGGATAGTCCCTCCACGCCGGTCGGATTTCCACGTCATAGCCTGAGCGGGTCATCCGGGTTACCACCGGCACCACCTTCGCCTTGCCCAATCGGGCGAAACGCGCCAGCGACGTCAACGTGGCGGTGGGTACACCGTAGAACGGTACAAACACGGATTCCTGGCGCGTGATATTCATATCCGGTAGCAAATAAAGCGGCTGCCCCGCGCGAAGTGCAGCTACCACCGGCTTCAATCCGTCGTCCCGACCAAACAAGCGCGGCCGGCCAAAACGCTGCCTGCCGGCGAGAATCCAGCCGTCAACGGTTTTGTCCACCTGGCTGGAGTAGATGGTGACAAAACGACGTGGCAACTGCTGGGTAAGTGCGGTCCAGCCCGCGTCGAGCCCAAAAAAATGCGGGGCAAAAATTACTGTTGGCTTATCACCGTGCAACTCGTCCAATGCACCACATAGTTGTAGCCGACGGCGCAGAACATGCTGCGTGCCATGCCACAACCAGCCCCGGTCCAACCACGCCTGGGCAAAGTGCACAAAGGTCTGCCGCGTCATGCGCCGCATGTCGGCGGCTGGGAGATGCGGAAAACACAGCCGCAAATTCACCCGCACCACGTGGCGTCGGGATGTCGCCGCGGCGTACAACGCCCATCCCAGCAACCAACCCAATGTGCGGACCCAGGCCAATGGCAGAAATGCCATGACACGCATGACAAAAATACCGGTGTGGCTCAGCATGGTTGGGTTGTCATCGTGCATCAACGCGCGGTTGCTTGTAGCGCGCATACGCCCAGAGATACTGGCTCGGGTTTTCGCGGATCAGCCGCTCCATCTCCCGGTTGACCTGGAGTACAGCCGCATCCAGCTGATCGGGTAGCGGGTGCTCCAGCTCGCGCAGATGCAGGCAGAAACCCTGACCCCAGGCAAGTCGCTCGCCCCATGCCAGCAAGACGGTGGCACCGGTCTGCTGGGCCAGGCGCACCGACAAGGTCATGGTGTAGGCATCGCGACCAAAAAATGGCGCCCACAAGCCCATCCCTGCGGGCGGCACCTGGTCCGGCAGTAACCCGACCCCATGCCCATCGCGCAAGGCGCGCAGCATCTGGCGCACGCCAGCCAGCGTAGTAGGTGCCGTCTTGAGCCCTGGGCGCTGACGCGCTCGTTCCATCACGGCGGACAACCATGGCTTGCGCGCCGGCCGGTACAACACCGTCAAGGCGCCATAACG
>JANOCN010000006.1:0-3926 GCA_031412185.1 Betaproteobacteria bacterium
AAGTCGGGCCGCCAGATCAGCGACGCATAAGCGAACACCCAGAGGTCGCTGCTGCCACCCCATTCGGAAAGCGCCCGGTGCAGCATCGGCTCGGGGTCACGAATGGGTGGGGGGTACGGGGCGTTGCAATTGGCTTGAAGCGTCACTGTGGTCAGGAATGGTATGCGCTAGTCTGGCGCGAGTCTATGCAGAATCAACGCAGCCCCACGGGCTACGGTTTACACAGTTTGGCTCGCCGTGCATGATTGGAGGAGCAAATTGTGTGCCGGAGCGCAGACGTGGGTGCTGTGTTTGGTAACCCGTTGGTATCCGGACCCACCGGCGAGCGTTGTTTTCAGGAGTAGTATTCAGGTTGTAATTTAGTTACCAAAACCGGATGAAACTGAACCCCATCGTAGTCGCTGTCACGGCGCGCATCACGCAGCGCAGCCAGCCCACCCGCGCCGCCTATTTGCAGCGCCTGGACGCAGCCACCCGGCGCAAACCGGGCACCGAGCGTATGGGCTGCGCCAATGTGGCACATGCGCTGGCGGCTATGCCGGAGCAGGACAAAGTGCTGGCGCTGCCCGGCCACCGCAACATACCCATAACCAGCCCGCGCGCACCGAACATTGCCATCGTTACCGCGTACAACGATATGTTGTCGGCCCATGCGCCGCTGCAGGGCTACCCGGAGCTGGTGAAAGCACAGGCCCGTGCACTCGGTGCCACGGCCCAGGTGGCAGGTGGTGTACCGGCCATGTGCGACGGTGTGACACAGGGCACGGCGGGTATGGAGCTCAGCCTGTTTTCGCGCGACGTAATTGCCATGGCGACCGCCGTGGCACTTTCGCACGACATGTTTGATGCCGCGTTGATGTTGGGCGTGTGCGACAAAATCGTTCCGGGCCTGCTGATTGGGGCGCTGCATTTTGGCCACCTGCCGACCGTGTTTGTGCCGGCCGGGCCGATGACCTCCGGCTTGTCGAACAACGCCAAGGGCAAGGTGCGTGAGCTGGCGGCGCAGGGTCTGGTAGGCCGTGCCGAGCTGCTGCAGGCCGAGTCGCAGGCCTACCACGGCTTGGGCACCTGCACTTTTTACGGCACGGCCAACAGCAACCAGATGCTGCTGGAGGCGATGGGTCTGCACGTGCCGGGCACGGCGTTTGTCAACCCGGGTGCGACGCTGCGCGACGAACTCACGCGCGAAGCGGTGCGCACCGTGCTGGGCCGGGCCAGCCCGGCGGGGAGCGTGACCATGGCACCGTCAGGCCCGCCAGCGCTGTGCGCACCGATTGGACTGGTGGTGGACGAGCGCTGTATCGTCAATGCCATGGTGGCGCTGCTGGCCACGGGTGGCTCGACCAACCACCTGATCCACTGGGTGGCCGTAGCCCGCGCAGCCGGTATCGTGATCGATTGGGACGACTTTTCGGCGCTGTCCGACGTGGTGCCGCTGCTGACGCGGGTGTACCCCAACGGAAGCGCCGACGTCAACCAGTTTCAGGCGGCGGGCGGCCCGGGGTTTGTGATCCGCGAGTTGCTCGATGCAGGCTTCATGCATGCCGATGTGTTGACGGTGCGGCCCGGCGGTCTGCGCGAGTTCACGCAGATTCCCCAGGCCAATGGCACGGCATTGCGCTGGGTGCCTGCAGGTGCTTCGGGCGACGAGTCCGTGGCGCGTGGTGCCGCCGCACCGTTCAGCGCCACCGGTGGGCTCAAGTTGCTGTTGGGCAACCTGGGGCGCAGCGTGATCAAGGTGTCTGCCGTTCCGGACGACTGCCACCTGGTGCAGGCAGCTGCGCGCGTGTTCGACTCGCAGGAGGCGTTGCACCAGGCGTTTGAGGCGGGAGAACTGGACTGCGATGTAATCTGTGTGGTGCGCTGGCAAGGCCCGCGTGCCAATGGCATGCCCGAACTGCACAAACTCACGCCGCCGCTGGCGGTACTGCAGGGCAAGGGTTTCAGAGTGGCACTGGTGACGGATGGCCGCATGAGTGGCGCGTCGGGCAAGGTGCCTGCAGCCATTCACGTGTCGCCCGAAGCCGCTGCTGGTGGCCCGTTGGCACGGCTGCGGGATGGAGATCTGGTGCGGCTCGATGCAGTGGCTGGCACGCTGCAGGCGCTGGTTCCCGCCGATGAATGGGCGCAGCGGGCTCTGGCAACCATGCCGACAGACTTGATGCAAGCCAATGGCCTGGGGATGGGGCGGGAACTGTTCACCGGCATGCGGCGCAACGCGCTCAGCGCAGAAGAAGGAGCGTGTTCATGGCTGTAGACAAACAAGAAGCGACGCGACCCCAAACTGGCGGCGGCCCCGTGCTCAGCGGTGCACTGACGGCCTTGCAGGTGATGCAGGACGCGCCGGTGATCCCGGTGATTGTGTTGAACGATGTGGCGCACGCTGTGCCTATGGCACGCGCACTGGTGGCCGGTGGCGTGCGTATGCTGGAGGTGACGTTGCGCACCGCACAAGCGCTGGCATGTATGGAGGCGATCGCCCGCGAGGTACCCGAAGCCGTGCTGGGTGCCGGCACGGTGCGCAGTGCAGCAGACGCACAGGCCGCCGCGATGGCGGGAGCGCGTTTTGTGGTGAGTCCTGGCTACACCCACAAGATCGGCCAGGTCTGCCGCGACCTCCGCCTGCCACTATTGCCCGGTGTGGCAACCGGCAGCGAAATCCTGATGTGCCAGGAAGATGGGTTTACCGAACTGAAGTTCTTTCCGGCCATGCAGGCCGGTGGTGTGGCGATGCTCAAAGCACTTGGTGGTCCATTTGCCGATGTGACGTTTTGCCCGACCGGCGGGGTAACACCCACGAACGCTGCCGAATTTCTGGCCTTGCCCAATGTGGTGTGCGTCGGTGGGTCATGGCTGGTACCCGCCGACGCGCTTGCCAGCGCAGACTGGGCGCGCGTTACGAGGTTGGCGCGGGAGACGCAGGGCATGCGCAAAACTGCTGCCTAACTGCAAAGGCTGTAGCACCAGGTGCGAAATCTATAACGTCCAGCCCCTGGCAACCACGCAGTAGCCAGCAGGCTGCGACGCTGTTCGACCAGTCGTTCACACACGGAAAAGTGGCGCGCCAGCACCTGTTTGCCGCGCTCGCCCCACTGGTCTTTGCCAGCGCAGGGCGGCGTCGGCCCATCCGGCGCGGACCGGTTTTGATGGCTTGCGCAGCACCAGTGCGTCGCCCTCAATTGTCATCTCGGCCCCGCCTGCATCCAGGCCCACTTGTGCGAGCAGGGGCTTCGGAATTAGTACGCCTTGAGAGTTGCCTATCGGCCGGATGTTTACGTGCATGGTGAGGTTCGATTGAGAAGTGGCAACAAAGTTATTCCAAGGGGCGGGAGCCTGTCAAGCAGGCGGGTAAGTGAGGTCGGTAAGTCGCGCGTAGGTGAAACGCGTGCAAGTGCAGCACACATGCGTTGCCTCACCTGTTTGTCACTCACAGAGTTTACAAATCCTTCACCAGCCGCAGCGCATCGTAAATGGCCGCGTGGGTATCGCGCGCCGATACTGCGTCGCCGATACGAAATAGCTGGAAGCCACCACCGTGTTCACCGCCTTGCGCCTGAGGCAAACCCGCCAAGAATGCGTTGTAGTCGACCGCCCCCAGGTTGGCGGAGTGGGGCTTGAGCGCAAAGTACAGTTCATCCAGCGGACGCGTACCGTGGTTGATCACCACCTGGTCCACCAGCCGCTCCTTGTGCACGCCGCCGTAGTCGCTCCCGACACGGGCCAGCAGCTTGTCCCCGACGCGTTCGACCGACTCCAGGCGAAACGTGACGGTGAAGGTCACGTCGCACCTCTGCAGGCTGCGCATGTACGGCACCAGGTTCATCGCCATCACTTCCGGGGCAAACGTGCGGTCCGGGGTCATGATCTCCAGCCTGGCCCCCGAGGCTGCGATCACATCGGCTGCCTGCAACGCTGCGTGGTCTCCT
>JANOCN010000007.1:0-14246 GCA_031412185.1 Betaproteobacteria bacterium
GAAATTCTTCGCCTAGTTCCTCGCCGGTCTCTGAATCAAGGCGCTTGCGGCCGCGACTCGCGCCAGTGCGCTCAAATTTCGAACGCCACCTGCCCGGCCACGATGGTGCAGTGGTTGCTGGAGGGCAGTTCGTAGCCAGAGAACGGTGTGTGTTTGCCTTGGCTACGCAGCGTGCCCGGGCCGACAGTCCAGGCACTGTCGGGCGCAAACACACACAGGTCTGCCGCACCACCTACCACCAGCCGACCAGCACAGGCCTGCTGGAGCCCAAGGGCTGCGCCCAGCACACGTGCCGGTTCACAAGTCACCACCGCCAACGCGCGCGCCAGCCCCACACCATCCGAGCCGGCCCATTTCAGTGCCAGGCCCAACAGCAGCTCCACACCAGTCGCACCAGGCTCGCTTTCGGCAAAGGGCAAGGTCTTGCCGTCTTCGTCGACCGGTGTGTGGTCAGACACCAACGCATCAATCGTGCCGTCGGCCAGCGCCCCGCGAATGGCATCGCGATCACGCTGCTGGCGCAGCGGCGGGTTGAGCCGCGCGCGGCTGTCAAAGTATCCGATGTCGGTGTCCATAAGATGCAACGAATTGATACTCACGTCACACGTGATTGGGAGCCCATCAGTTTTGGCGCGGCGGATCAGCTCCAGTCCGGCGGCACTGCTCAGCCGGCACAAATGCACCCGCGCTCTGGTGGCACGCACGAGCTCCACCATTGTGTGGATGGCAATCGTCTCGGCCACCACCGGTATGCCACTGAGTCCCATACGCGTGGCCAGCGGTCCACTGGCAACAACGCCTTTGCCCAAGTCGCGGTCTTGCGGCCGCAGCCACACGCAGTAGCCAAACGTGCTGGCGTACTGCAGGGCACGCAACAGCACCTGCGTGTCGCCCAGTGGCACTTCCGCCTGGCTGAAACCGACGCACCCGGCCTGGGTAAGTTCGACCATTTCAGTCAGCACCTGTCCGGCCAGACCACGCGTCAAGGCGCCCAGCGGGAAGACCCGCGACTGGTGCATCTTCTCGGCCCGGAACTTCAGCATCTCCACCAGGCCCGGCTCGTCCAGCACCGGGTCGGTGTCGGGTGGGCAGACCAGGCTGGTCACGCCACCAGCCACAGCGGCGGCCATTTCGGATTCCAGCATGCGTGCGTGTTCGTGACCCGGTTCGCCCAACCGCACGGACAGGTCCACCAAACCGGGCGCAACGATGCAACGGCTGGCGTCGATGATCCGGCTGGGCGAAAAATCGCTGGGCACGTCGCCAATCGCAACAATGCGACCGGCCGCCAATGCAACATCGCAGGTCTGATCGAAATTACTGGCCGGGTCTATCACCCGCCCGCCTTTGATCAGTAGTTTCATGGTGCTTGATCAGTTGGGGTCAGAGCCCGATTTCGTTGGGGCGGGTAGCGTTTTGGTGAGATGGTTGTCCTGAATCGGGATCTGACCCCAATATCTGGTGAAGATTTAGTTACGACGCAACTTGAGTACAAGTTATTCTCCCCTGAAACTTCGCTTTCGTAGCGAGCGGCCGGAGCTGGCATCGAGGAACGGAGCCGTACATTCGTACGGTGAGCACCGCAGGCGTCCGATCGTGCCGCGCAGCAGGAAGATTCATGGCCTCAGGCTTCATTGCCGGCAACAATGCCCATGACGGCCATACGAACCGCAATACCGAAGGTGACCTGTGGCAGGATCACACTTTGTGCGCCGTCCACCACTTCGGAGTCGATCTCCACGCCGCGGTTGATCGGTCCCGGGTGCATCACGATGGCATCGGGTTTGGCCAGTTGCAGTTTCTCGCTGGTCAGGCCGTAACTCATGAAGAACTCCTGTGCCGACGGCAGCAAGGCACCACTCATGCGATCATTTTGCAGGCGCAGCATGATCACCACGTCGCAACCCTTGATGCCCTCTTCCAGTGAGTGGCAAACCCGCACACCCATCTGCGCCAGGTCGGCCGGCACCAGCGTCTTGGGACCCACCACACGCACTTCGGCGCAGCCCAACGTCGTGAGCGCATGGATGTCGGAGCGTGCTACCCGTGAATGCAAAACGTCTCCCACGATGGCTACCGAGAGGTTGCTGAACTCCTTCTTGTAGTGCCGGATCGTGAACATGTCCAGCAAGCCCTGGGTCGGATGGGCGTGGCGGCCATCACCGGCATTGATCACATGTACGTGCGGTGCGACATGCTGCGCAATCAGGTACGGAGCCCCCGATTCACTGTGGCGCACCACAAAAATATCAGCCGCCATTGCGCTCAGGTTGGCGATCGTGTCGAGCAACGACTCCCCCTTGGACGCCGACGAGCGCGCAATGTCCAGGTTGATCACGTCGGCCGACAGGCGTGTCGCGGCGATCTCGAACGTGGTACGGGTACGGGTGGAATTTTCGAAAAACAGATTGAACACACTGCGCCCGCGCAGCAGCGGCACCTTCTTGACCTCGCGGTCATTCACGCTCACAAAACTGGCGGCCGTATCCAGCACCTGGGTCAGAATACTCGCGGGCAACCCTTCAATCGACAACAAATGCACCAGTTCACCGTGCTTGTTGAGCTGAGGGTCCCGCCTCATTCAAGCGTCTCCATGTGAAAGGCAAATGCCCCGCTTGCGTCACGTGTGAGCGCCAGCGACTGGCCGTGCGCAACCGGCACGTGGGCGGCCACAAAGTCGGCCCGGATCGGCAACTCGCGCCCACCCCGATCCACCAGCACTGCTAGCTTGACCATAGCCGGGCGACCATAGTCAAACAGCTCGTTGATCACCGCGCGGATCGTGCGCCCGGTATAGAGCACATCATCCAGAACCACAATGTGCGCCCCATTGACGTCGAACGGCAACCGCGTAGGCTCACGCGCCGCCAGACCACGCCGTGCGAAATCGTCGCGGTGCATGGTTGACGAGATCAGCCCAGGCTGCCCCGGCAAATTCAGGTCTTTGTGCAGCCGCTCGGCCAGCCATGCACCACCCGACGTAATGCCGACCAGCCGTGTGTCCGAGCCACACAATGCAGCTACGCCCGACAGCAGTTGCCGGTACAGCGCCTCGGCGTCCAGCACCAGCGCAGCTGTCATACAGACCTGGGCGCTGTCACGCAAGCCCCCTCAAAAACTGATCCAGAATAATGCAGGCGGCCGATGCATCGGCATCCTGCGCGCCTTGCGACAAGGCTTCGGTGGTGCTGTAACGCTCGTCCACCTCAAAAACCAGCAAACCAAACTGGCCACGCAGGCTGCGTGCGAACTTGCGCGCGCGCAGCGTGTTCTCATGTTCAGCGCCATCGGGGTGAAACGGAATACCCACCACCAACGCTTCCGGTTGCCACTCCTGCACGTGTGCCCGCACCAGGGCCAGACGCACGTCGCTTTCCGCCGCCCGCACAGTGGACAGCGGCCGGGCACTGCGCAATAGCCGGCTGCCAAAAGCTACACCGGTACGTTTGGTACCGAAGTCAAGGGCGAGGAAAGTCTGCAGGTGGCTGGGCACTGCCACAGCATTGGCACCAGCTGCGGGTGCTGGCGTCATACCGACCCGTTGCGCTGCGTCATACGTGCACGCTGCGCTGCAGCGAAACGGGCTCACGCATGGCCAGCCTGCGGCGAAAGCATCCACACCTGCAAACCGAGCAGGCCCAGCGCCTTGTCGTAACGCTGCTCTACCGGGGTATCAAAAATCACGGCGATATCGGCGTCCACGGTTAGCCAGCTGTTTTCGCCGAGTTCGGATTCGAGCTGGCCTTCGCCCCAGGCCGAGTACCCCAGCGACACCAACACCTTGCGCGGCCCGGCACCGGTGGAAAGCGCCTCAAGCACATCCTTGGAGGTCGTCATCTCCAGACCGCCTGGAATACACATGGTCGACGCATAGACCGATTCGCCGGGTTTGTCGGCCTGCGAGAAAATAGGCTCATGCAGGACAAAGCCGCGATCCACCTGCACCGGCCCACCCTGGAAAACAGGCGACAACATCAGGTCGGCGCGGCCCAGCGGCAATTCGACCTTGTCGAACAACACCTTCAGGTTGATATCGCTGGGCTTGTTGATCACCAGGCCCAAGGCACCCCGTTCGCTGTGTTCACACACGTAGACCACACTTCGCGAAAAAGCCGCATCCTCCAGCCCCGGCATAGCGATCAAGAAGTGATTCGTCAGGTTGATAGGTGCAAAATCGCCGGGCATGGCGGAATTTTAGCGGCCATCACAATCAAAAGATGGAAAAACAGTTTGCCTCTGGTTTGATGTGGTTCCGGCGCGACCTGCGGATCGACGACAACGCTGCGCTGCACCTCGCCTTGACGTCTTGCCAGCAGGTGTATTGCGTGTTCGTTTTCGACCGCGAGATTCTCGATACACTGCCGCGCGCCGACCGCCGGGTGGAATTCATCCGCGCGTCGCTGGTCGATCTGGACGCCGAACTGCGGCTGGCCAGCGGTAAGCCGGGTGCCGGGTTGTTGGTGCGCGATGGCGTCGCCAGCGTGGCGATCGTGGCGCTGGCCAGGGAACTCGGTGTACAGGCGGTGTTCGTATCGCGTGACTACGAACCGCAAGCCATTGCGCGCGACAGCAAAGTGCTGGGCGCTTTGGCCGATGCAGGTATTGCGCTGCACAGCGCAAAAGACCAGGTGGTGCTGGAGGGACGCGAACTGTTGACACAAAGCGGCGCGCCCTACTCTGTGTTCACGCCGTACAAGAACGCCTGGCTGGCACGCGCCCACCAGACGCCATGGCAGTTGCACGACAGCGCGCCGCATTTCGGCGCACTGGCCGAGCGGCGGGACAAGTACCGCGTCGCCGTGCCGACCTTGCAGGAGATCGGTTTCGCGCCGACGAACCTGTCGGCGCTGCATCTGCCCACTGGTTCGCAAGGCGCAAACCAGTTGTTCACGGAGTTTTTCGAGCGTATGGACGACTACCACGCCACGCGCGATTTCCCGGCTGTGAAAGGGCCTAGTTACCTGGGTGTGCACCTGCGTTTCGGCACCGTGTCAGCACGCAAACTGGCAGCCACAGCGCTGCAGCGCAGCGCCCAGGGCAGCGCCGGTGCGGCGGTGTGGCTAAGCGAACTGGTGTGGCGCGAGTTCTACTTCCAGATCCTGGCCAATTTCCCACACGTAGCGACGGGCGCTTTCAAGCCGGTCTATGACACCATCGTGTGGGAAAAGGGCAAACACGCGCAAGGTTTGTTCAAGGCCTGGTGCGCGGGTCGCACCGGTTACCCGCTGGTCGATGCGGCGATGGCGCAGATCAACCAGACCGGCTACATGCACAACCGCCTGCGAATGGTGGCCGCCAGCTTTCTGGTGAAAGACCTGGGCCTGGACTGGCGCTGGGGCGAGGCGTATTTCGCGCAACACTTGAACGACTTCGACCTGTCAGCCAACAATGGCGGCTGGCAATGGGTGGCCTCCAGTGGCTGCGATGCACAACCCTACTTTCGCATCTTCAATCCGGTAAGCCAGAGCGAGAAGTTTGACCCGCAGGGCAAGTTCATCCGCCGTTACCTGCCGCAGCTGGCGACCTTGTCGGCCACCGCAATCCATGCGCCGTGGACTGCAAGTCCGCTGGAACTTCAGGCAGCGGACGTGCGCCTGGGCGACAACTACCCGCGTCCGGTCATCGCCCATGACGCGGCCCGCGCGCGCACGCTGCAGCGCTATGCAGTGGTGCGCAAACCGGGTTGACCGATCTGGTTGCCGTTGGGCGCCGCATCAGGTCGCGGAGTCGGCGTTCAGCGGCAGCGCGCAGTAGTGCCGTATCAGACCCAGCAGTTCCTCCTCGGCATACGGTTTGCCGAGGTAGTGGTCAACGCCCAGCTCCTTTGCGTGTTCGCGGTGTTTCTCGGCAATACGCGAGGTGATCATGATGATGGGCAGGTCCCGCAGGCGCACGTCGCTGCGGATATTGCGTGCCAGATCGAACCCGTCCATACGCGGCATTTCGATGTCTGACAGCACCACTGCCGGGCGTTCGTCTTGCAGCCGCTCCAGCGCCTGCAGGCCGTCGTTGGCCAGCACCACGCGGTAGCCTTCGCGCTTGTCAGGCGCTGCGTGACGCGGCGCACGGTAATGGAGTCGTCCACCACCATCACCAGCGGCGTCTGGACAGCCCCCAGAGCGAACGCATTCGCTGGCTCCATACCGGCCGCCAGTCCGGCCGTGGCCGACGCGCGCCCGCCCGATTGCAACTGCAGCGCCTGCTGGCCGTAGACGGTCGACAGCGCTACCGGGTTGTAGATCAGCACCACGGCACCCGATGCCAGCACCGACATTCCGGTCAGCCCCGGCACACGCGAAAGCTGCGGCCCCAGGTTCTTGACCACCACCTCCTGATTACCCAGCACCTCATCCACATGCGCCGCGACCCGTTGACCAGCACTGCGGAACACCAGCACTGGCAGGTGTTTCGTAGCTGGCTCCATGCTCTGCGCCGAAGACTTCAACAGCGCACCGGCCCAATAGAACGGAATTGTTTCGCCGCCGTGGCTGAAAGTGTTGGATTGGTAGGCCTGTTCGACATCGGAGCGTGGCACGCGCTTGACAATCTCCACCAGATTCGATGGCACGCCAATGGCCAGCTCACCCAGGCGCAACATCACCACCTGCGTGACAGCGGTCGTCAATGGCACCACCAGCTTGAACGTGGTGCCGCTGCCCAACGTGCTGTCGGTCTCGATTCGCCCACCCAACGCGTTGACCTCGGCACGCACCACGTCGAGCCCGATACCGCGACCCGCCAGCTCGGTCACCTGGTCTGCGGTGGAAAAACCCGGGGCGAAAATCAGGTTGGCAATCTCGTTGTTGGCCAGCACCGTGCCCGGGCCGACCAGCCCCCTGGCAACCGCCTTGTCGTAGATGCGTTTTAGGTCCAGGCCCGCACCATCGTCTCTGAACTCCACCGAAACGTCATTGCCCTCATGATGCAATTCAATCGAGATCGAGCCTGCCGCTGGTTTGCCAGCGATTGCGCGTTGCGCCGGGTCTTCAATACCATGCGCCACCGCATTGCGCAGCATGTGCTCGAAGGCCGGCGCCATACGCTCCAGGACACTGCGGTCCAGGTCCATCGAGCCGCCAATAATGTCGAGCTTGACCTGTTTGCCGGTGTCCTTGGCGGCCTGGCGCACTACACCATACAGCCGCTCGGATATGCCCTCGAATTCGACCATCCGCGTACGCAGCAGGTCGCGCTGCAGCTCGCGCGCCTGGCGCGCCTGCGCGATCAGATCGTCTTCGGTGCCTTCCATGGTGCGCTGCAAATTGCGCTGTACGGTGGCAACGTCGGCGACCGACTCGGCCATGATGCGGGTGAGTTCCTGCACCCGGGTGAAGCGGTCGAATTCCAGCGGGTCAAAGTCCTGCGCCTGGTCTTTGGTCTGCGCCATGCGCGATTGCATCTGCGACTCGGACTGCAATTCGATCTCGCGCAACTGCTGGCGCAACCGCTCCAGATTGCCCGACAGCTCTTTGAGCGACGAGCGCATCTGGCCCAGCCGTCCGTCAAGCCGGGAACGGGTGATGATCACTTCCCCGGCTTGGTTGACCAGGCGGTCCAGCAACTGCGCCGGCACGCGCACCGTCTGGCTGGTGGCCACCCGGGCCGCAGCGAGAGGTCCGGTTGCCCGTCCTCGCGAGCGCCGGTCCGGTACTTCGTTGCCCGAGGGGGCTGCATCGCCGGTCGGTGTGTCGTCAGCCGCCACATCGGCTGCTTGTGCGGCTGCTTGTGCCGGCACGTCCGGCTGTTGGGCGCGCTGGCGCAGGCCATCAAAATTCGACTGCAGGCTGTCAAACCGTGTCAGCAGCGGTTCAACCTGGCTGCCCTGCAATGATTCCGATCCGAGCGCCTCGACGGCGGACTCCAGCCGGTGCGCCAACTCACCCAGGCGCATGGCACCGGCCAGCCGAGAACTGCCTTTGAGCGTGTGCAACACGCGCAGCGCTTCATTGCGCGCACCCAGGTTGTCCGGGCGCGCCGCCCACTGGCGCAGCGCACCGCCCAGTTGCGGGAACAGGTCCGTGGCCTCTTCTTCGAAAATCGGATACAGATCGGCGTCGAGTGCATCCACGACATCGGTTTCGTCGTCAGGGACCGTGATCAACGGTGCCGCGCCGGCTTCGAACTGCGGTGCCAGCCGTACCACCGGCACAAGCTCGGTCGGTGGCTGCGGCAGCGCTTCTTCGGTGGACGGGAACTGGGTTTCCAGAATAGTCCGCAATGCGCTGGCCACGGACGGATCGGGCGCTTTCAGGAAACCGGCCGCGAATTGGTGCAGCAGGCGCCTGATTTCCTCCGCCGCCTGGTTGAAAACAAGGGCATGCTCCGGCAACCCCTGCCCGTGCAACTGCACATGCTGCAATGCCTGCTCAAGCAGGCGCGAGACATCCGACAGTGCCAGGAATCCCACCGTGGCAGAACTGCCGCCCAGCGCGTGGGCCAGGCCGACGGTAGAGTCCTGCAGCGGCTGGTGCAACTCCAGCGCCCACTCGCTCAACTCGGTGAGCAGGCGGCGCGACCATTCGTCGGCCTCGTTCAGATAGACGTTGTATAGAGAAATCCCGATGCGCAAACTGCCGATCACCTTGGTCTGGTCATCTACCACTTCGTCTGCGAGGGCGTCGATGTCCTGCGCTTCGCCGGGGACCACCTGATCGGCACCATCGATCTCCGACAGCGCGTCAACCGGCATCACGGTAGCGGTGGCTTCTTCGTGATCCGGGATCGCCGCCAGGGCCGGTTCTGGCACACCCAGGTCACCAAAGTCGAAGTCGTCGAGGTCCAGCCCACTTGGCTTGGCTGACTCGCGAGGTTCGGCGGCTTCAGCAGCCGATGCGGCTGCGCTGTCGAAGGTCTGCGTGGCTTCGAAATCCCGGCGCACTGGATCCTCTGGCGGGGCCTCGAAGATCTGGGTCGCCTCAAAGTTGGTCGCCACCTTGGCGGGCGGAGCACCTTGATCCTCCAGTGCGGGTGTCTGCACCGGCACCAGCGAATCGGCAAATGCCGCTGACACATCGAAGTCGAGTTCCTCCGACTCGTCCAATTCGGTGACTTGGGGTACCTCCATCGGGGCGGCGACCGGTGCGGCAGCAGGCTCGGCTGGCCCAACTGGCAGGGGTGCTGGTGCCAGCGGCGTAGCCAACGCCGGCTCCAGCGTCGCGTCGGCCGGCGCTGTGGCCAAACCCTGACGCGCGCTGGGTGCTTCCAGCGTCAACCGCTGGTTGAGCAAACGCAGGCCATCGGCCGCCTTTCGAAACGGCTGGGCTGACCATGCACCGGCGCTGTTGGCGGCGATGTCTTCTACCCACTGACCGAATTGCTGCATCGCTGCACCACACACGGCTTGCAGATCATCGCTGGCTGGCTTCTGTTCGGCCAGCCAGGTATTCACCAGCTGCTCCAGCGCCCAGGCGGCCTCGCCGAACTCTTGCAGGCCCACCATCCGGGAGCTGCCCTTGAGCGTGTGGAAGGCGCGGCGCAACGTCGTCTGTTGGCCCAGATCGGCCGGATTCGCAGCCAGCGCGGCGATAGCCTGCGAGCCGGTCTGTACCACTTCGCGTGCTTCTTCCAGAAAGATATCGCGCATTTCCGCGTCGTCTTCGTCTGGCGATGCGGCAGCGACCGGTACCACTGCGGCCGGGGGTGGTGCGGGCTGCGGCACCACGGCCGACGCAGCCACTGGAGACTCCGACTCTGCCACTGCAGGCACCGACTCTGCCTGTACTACCTCCGGCGGCGGCGGCGCCAGTGCCTCCGCTACAGGAGCAGGCGCCGGGACGGCCGCCGCAGACTGCGCCTCCTGCGCCAGCGACTTGCCAGCAGCAGACTCCTCCATGACCCCCTTGTCGCGCCCCATCAGCGGACGGAACTCAGCTTGCTCTTCGTCGTAGACAAATAGTTTCTTGGCCAAGGCGCGCTGGTAACTGAGCATGTCGATCAGGAAACCCATGGCTCCCAGACTGTTGCCGATCTTTTCGAACACGGCCGTACCGCCAGCCCGCAAATCCACCTCGTCGACCAGGAATTTCTCCACGCTGTCACGCATGCGCAACGCGGCCACGGAGGCCTGGTCAAGGCCCAGCACCGAGAACACGCCGCGCATTTGCGCCAACTGGCTGGGCACCTCATGCAGGGGACTGCGGTCTTGCGGGTTCCTGAAAAACTGGTCGAGCGACTTTTCAACCTGGCCCAGTGTGGAGCGCAGTTCGTCCACCACGCTGCCCATGGTGTGGCGATCACTGACCCGGCGGTAAAGCTCCTCCATCCAGCCTTCCATCGGCTCGGGCTGGGCGCCGTCGACCACATGGTCCAGGCGCTGCGCCAAGCGCGCACTGCGTTCTGCCATGTGCGACTCGGTCGGGTCCAGGTCATCGTAGGCTGCCTCAAGGTACAAGACCGAGGTCGCCACCTCCATGGCTACCGGTGCTGCGGGGGGCTCTGAAGAGCGCACCGTAGCTTCCACGGCCCGCGTCAGAGCGCGGGCCAGCTCCGACGTTTCGGGATGCAACTTCACCATCGACTCGACCACCGCCGCAAACTGGTCCGAGGCGGCTTTGACACGGTTCGTATCACCACCGGCCAAGGCAGCCCAGGTCTCTGTGGCCGCTGCAATACGTTTGCGCGCCTGCACCAACAGGGCTGGATCAAAACGCCCGAACTGCGGTGTCGCATAGTCAAATGGTTTGGTCCGGGTCAGGCCATAGGCCTGTCGCACGGCCACCAGCGTCGGCGTGCCCGTCGGCGCATTGGGTACCGCCTGGGCACAATAGAAAAGCAAGTCCTGCGCAAGCCGGTCAATCACCCCGGCGTCGCCACGGGCCAGGGTGGTGTACTGGGCAATAATGCGGGAGGCGGTGCGTTTGACGAACACGTCGGACGGGCACAAGCCGCTGGCCAATGCTTCGAAAAATGCTGCGCTTACTTTCCAGAACACGCGCGGCTCCAGAACGGATGACGCCTGCGCCAGACCCAGGCTTACACCGGCCATCGCCCGGGCCGCCTCAGGATCGCCCGAACGTACCACTTTCAGCACCGCCTGGTCGACCCGGGCGCGTACCGCAGCGCTGTAGCCGAGTGCGGTCGGTGGATTGTGCAGCGGTGCGTCGATCCAGCGCCACTCCAGCGGCCACAAATCGGCCGGGTGGATGCGGTCGCCCCCGACGACCTCCAGCACGTCGCGGTACTGCGGAAACAAGGCCACGGGCGAAGCCGTCCGGCCCTTGAGCACACCTTCGAGATATTCGGTCAGTGCAAAACTGGCGCGCTCTACCCGGCTGGCGGCGTCGTCACTGCACAACTCGGGCCGCTGCACGAACTTCTGCGCCAGCGACTCCATGGCGCGCAGCACCTTGGCGGGTGCGCCCAGGCCGACCATTTCCAGCGCGCCTACCGCCTGGTGAAGCTGCTGGCGCGCAATGCGCAACTGGCTGGCATCGAGCTCCGCGAGGTCTGAGCCGCGTGCCAGCTCAGCATCGCGCACGAAACGGCGCAAGGCCTTGGTCGCCCCATCGAGCGACTTGCGCAGCTCGTCCAACACCCAGGCCAGGGGCCCGAGGTCATCCGTAGCCACTTCACTGTCACCCGGCAGGTTCACGTTTGTTTGCATCACGTTGTCCACTTCTGCGAAGAGCCTGGTCGGTTCGATGGCGTTCAGGCAATCTTGAACCGGGCCACCGACTGGCGCAGTTCCTCTGCCATGCGGGACAATTCACGCACCTGCCCGGCGGTGGTCCGTGTGCCCTCGCTGGTCTGCTCGGTCACCGCGAAAATGTTCTGGATACTGTCGGCGACCGTGTTCGCCAGATTGGCTTCGCGGGAGGTTGAATCGGAAATCTGCTGGATCAGCTCGGAGAGCCGACGCGAAACCTGGTCAATTTCGGTCAGCCGGGTACCCGCGTTGTCCGACAACTTGGCACCTTCCACCACGCCCTGGGTGGAACGTTCCATGGCGGCGACGGCGTCCTGCGTGTCGGTCTGGATGGCACGCACCAGGGCCGCAATCTGACGCGTTGCGTCAGCCGACCGCTCGGCCAGGCGCTGCACCTCTTCGGCCACCACCGAGAAACCGCGCCCGGCCTCACCGGCGGACGCAGCCTGGTTCGCCGCATTGAGCGCCAGCACGTTGGTCTGCTCGGTGATGTCGGAGATGAGTTCGGTGATCTCGCCGATCTCCTGGGACGATTCGCCCAGCCGCTTGATGCGCTTGGAGGTTTCCTGGATCTGATCGCGGATCGAGTTCATGCCGCCAATGGCGTTTTGTACCGCCTGCAGACCCGACTCCGCCGCTTGCAGCGACTGACGCGCCACTGCAGCCGACTCCTGCGCCTGGTTGGACACCTGGTTGATGCGGGTCGCCATATCCAGCACCGACTTGCCCGCCGCCTGGATCTCGTTCATCTGCTCATTCGATGCCGCCAGCAACTCGGTGGAGGTCACGTCCACTTCGGAGGTGGTCTGCGCCACCCGCGAAGCCGTGTTCTGCACATTGGTCACCAGGGTCCGCAACTCTTCCACGGTGTAGTTCACCGAGTCGGCAATAGCACCGGTAATGTCTTCGGTCACAGTCGCCTGCTGGGTCAGGTCACCTTCCGCGACCGTCTGCAGTTCGTTCATCAAACGCAAAATCGCCGCCTGGTTGGCATCGTTGACACGTTTTGCATCCTGCTGCAGGCGTTCGGCATCCAGCATCTGCGCTTCCGCAACCGATTGGCGGTTGCGCCCTTCCTGCAGCGGTATCTGCGACAACCCGTAGGCACACAGCAATGCCAGTACGGCAGCTACGAACAGGGTCAGCAGGGAGCCGGTTCCGATACCGGTACCGGTCGAGAGTTTTTGCTGCAGCTCTTCCAGACTGCGCCGCAATGGCTCGCTGTCAGCCACGATGGAGGCCTGCGCTGAACGCGCGGACACCAGCGCCTGCAGATTACCCAGTACCCCGCCCGCCAGTACGCGGGTTTGCTCAAACTGCTTGCTCAGCGCTTCCAGTTGCTGGCGGGTCTGCGGATCGCGCGAACCGGGCAATCGCAGCTCGGCACTGCCTTGCAACAGCCCCTGCGCAATTTCCTTGAAAGAATTCAGATCCTTGCCGAGCAGCAACACCGCCTCCGAGCTGACACCCTCCATGGTCAGGAATTCGGTCGACGACTTGCCGATGCGCTGCGTCAGCATCACCAGCTGGCCCGCCGCAGCGATCTCGCTGGCCGAAGCGCTTTGTTGTAATTTGAGGGCCGACACGTTTTCGGCAATCTCCAGCAGTTGGGTCGACTGCTTGTTGATCTGCCGAAGTGCGGCACCGATGTCAGTCAGCACCTTCTGCTGGCCCATGATGGTGGCTGCATTCTTTTCGGCACGGTCGACCAGCGGGATGATTTTGTTCAGCTCGTCCTGGTGGCTCGCATCCACCGCGTCCAGGCGCAAATCGTCGTCACCTGCTTTCAACCCGCGCGCCGTCTTGGCCAGCACGCCGGCGCTCTCCGCCACATCGGGGAAGGCCTGCACGCCGCCGACCAGCGCCTGCGAGACCGACTTCGCCAGCCGCTGTGACTGCATCAGGGCCTGACCTGTCGCTCCCATCTGCTGGCCGACGCGGCTCGACAGGTTGAGCGCAAATGCTGCCACTGCACCCAGCAACACGAGTGCGACCGCTAATCCGATCAGCAGTATCTGTTGGTGCTCGGCGACCGAGCGGGTGCCCAACACCGGCAGCGTCACCACATCCCTAGCCTGCCCGGTGGCGGGCGGCTCGGTGACGGCCGGTGCGGCCGGGGGGACCGAACGTTGCATGACGGTGGCTTCCGGATCCGGCTCCACTACGCTGTCGACCGGCCCCAAGCTTGTGTTTTGCTCGGAGTCCATGACAGTCTTGGAGAAGAATCGCTTGAGCCGGTCTACGGACATGGTGGGGCCTTGGTGAAAAACTCGGAACCTGTCCGCGCGTAACGCAGGGTCGTCTTGTTCACGGGTAGGTTCTCAAGCAGTGATATTCAGAAAACCGGGCAATTGCGACAAGGTCTGCAGATTTATCTCCTGCCACTGCTCACCACGTGCGTCGGTGAATCGGTTGCCGAAGTAAGCGGGTGCATCCGGTGCCGGAGCCTGCGCCGCCGCAAAACCTTCGGGGTTGCGCAGCCCGGCAAGCGTGTCTACCATCAGCGCACAGTTGACGCCCAACGCCGCATTCAGGGTGACCACCATGGCTTCGGTCGGGGCAGCGGCGATCGGCGTTGCTGCCGACCCGGCCGGGGGAACTG
>JANOCN010000008.1:0-4325 GCA_031412185.1 Betaproteobacteria bacterium
CGCCACTGGACTTGGCCGCACGCGTCAGGTGCGCCGCACATTCGCGCACCTGCGCGACTGAGCCGGGCGCGGAGGTCAGCTGGTCGGAATAGACGGTCTGGATCGAGTCGATCACGGCCACCGCCGGTCGGGTCGCCTCCAGCGTGGCGAGGATTTTTTCGAGCTGGATTTCCGCCAGCACCTTGACTTGCGAACCGTCCAGCCCGAGCCGGCGCGAGCGCAGCGCGACCTGGGCGCCGCTTTCCTCGCCGGTTACATACAGGGTGTCCAGCCCTGCGCGCTGCAGCGAATCGAGCGCCTGCAGCAGCAGGGTGGATTTGCCGATGCCGGGGTCACCGCCTATCAGCACCACCCCGCCTTCCACAATGCCGCCACCCAGCACCCGGTCCAGCTCCTCATGCCCGGTCGGGGTGCGCGCCATGTCGGTCGCTTCAATATCGGCAAGGGTCGCAACTTCTGAGGGTTTGGCCAGCGAAGCGAAGCGGTTCTTGACCGGCGATGAGCTTTCTGCGGCCGATTCAATCAGCGTGTTCCACGCGCCGCAATGCGGGCATTTGCCCAGCCACTTGGGGCTGCTGCCGCCGCACTCGGTGCAGGTGTAAATCGTCTTGTCTTTGGCCATGGGGCGATATTACTGTAGTTATTCACAGTACGGGTAAGTCCCGGCCCGCACCGGCTGGGCAATAAAGCATCGCATCATTTAACATGTTAAATACTTTCAACACGCCGCATGACCACCGCTTTTGTCCACCGCAACCTGCCCCGCCTGCTGCTGCAGGCGCGCGAGTCGGTGATGGCGCACACCCGGCCGCGCCTGCGCGAACACGCGCTGAGCGACCAGCAGTGGCGTGTGCTGCGGGTACTCGGTGAACATGGCGTGGTCGAGACCGGCAAGGTCGCGCGTGAGGCTTTCATCCTCGGCCCCAGCCTGACCGGTGTCTTGAGCCGCATGGAGCGCGACGGTCTGATCAGCCGGTCGCGCGACCCGGCAGACCAGCGCCGCAGCGTGGTCGAGGCCACGCCTCAAGGCCTGAAGCTCGTGCGCACACTGTCAAAAACCATTGAAGCGCACTATGGCTGGATGGAGCAGTCGCTGGGTAAAAACAAACTCGCGCAACTCTATGCACTGCTCGATGAAGTCATTGCCCTGGAGCCGCCATGAGCTGGCTGCCTGCAGGCACGGTTTATGGAACCTTGCTCAACTTCACGGCAGAGCGGCAGGCGCTGGCGGCACAGATGGACCAGCCGCCCTACAAAGCCGCGCCGCAGGCACCGGTCTTGTATGTCAAAACGGCCAACACCTGGAGCCCACACGGGTCGGCGATTGCCGTGCCGACGGGTGTGCCAAAAGTTGAAATCGGCGCGACCATTGCGATGGTCATGGCTGGTCCGGCACAGGTCTCAGGCTATGTGCTGATGAACGACCTGTCGCTGCCACATGCCAGTTTCTTCCGGCCTCCGGTCAGGTTCAAATGTCTCGATGGGTTTCTGGGCATCGGCGATCGTCTGGTGCCCGCCACCGCAGCGGGTGACCCGGCTGGATTCACGCTGGAAGTCCGTCTCAACGGCGAGCTCGCACAGTCAGTGGCCTTCAAGCACCTGGTACGCCATGCGCAGCAGTTGCTGGCCGATGTGAGCGAGTTCATGACACTGCGAACGGGCGATGTGCTGATGCTGGGCTGTGATGCAGGCAGGCCGCTTGCGCGAGCCGGCGACCGCATTGACATCAGTGCGCCGGGCTTTGGCACCTTGAGCCATACGCTGGTCAGGGAGCGAGCATGAAACACGCTCGGGTCGTTCACGCGGGGAGGGTGTATTCAGCCACGGCACACGGCGGACAGCTGCTGCTTGAAAGCGGGAAGACCGTTTCGGAGGACGCGGTCAGCTGGCTGCCACCGCTGGCGCCCACGCCACGCCCGCGCACCATCCTCGCCCTCGGCCTGTACTACGCCGACCACGCGACAGAACTCGAATTCAAGGCGCCCGTTGAGCCGCTGGTTTTTATCAAGGGCGAAGGCACGCTGACGGGACACCGGCAAGTCACGCACCGTCCACCCGACGTGCAGTTCATGCACTACGAATGTGAACTCACGGTGGTCATCGGCAGGACCGCAAAGAAGGTGAAGCGCGACGATGCGTATGACCACATCGCGGGCTACACCATCGCCAACGACTACGCGATCCGCGACTACCTGGAAAACTGGTATCGACCGAATCTGCGGGTAAAAAACCGCGATGCCTGCACACCGCTGGGCCCCTGGTTGGTGGATGCAGTGGATGTGCCTGAGCCGATGGCACTGGCGCTGCAGACCACGGTCAACGGGAAAATCACCCAGTCGGGCAACACCCGCGACATGATTTTTGATGTGCCGTTTTTGATCGAATATTTCAGCAGCTTCATGACGCTGCAACCCGGCGACCTGATACTGACCGGCACACCCGACGGCGTGGTGGACTGCCGGCCAGGCGACGTGGTCGTCACCAGCATCGAAGGCCTGGGCGAACTCATCAACACCATCGAATAGACATGAAAATTGATCACCTCATCAACGGCGAGTCTGTCGCCAGCAGCAGCTACTTCGATACTCTGAACCCGGCCACTCAGGACGTGCTGGCCGAGGTCGCCTCCGGCGGCGAATCGGAAGTCCATGCCGCCGTAGCAGCAGCCAAAGAGGCCTTCCCAAAGTGGGCTGGCATGCCAGCGCCGCATCGCGCCAAACTGGTTCGCAAACTCGGGGACCTGATCGCCGCCCAGGTATCCGAAATCGCGCAGATGGAGACCAATGATTGCGGCCAGGTGATTGCGCAGACCGGCAAACAGTTGATCCCGCGCGCGGCCGACAACTTCTACTACTTTGCCGAAATGTGCACGCGGGTCGATGGCCACAGCTACCCGACCGAAACGCACCTGAACTACACGCTGTATCACCCCACAGGTGTCTGCGCGCTGATCTCGCCATGGAACGTGCCCTTCATGACCGCCACCTGGAAGGTCGCGCCCTGTCTGGCATTTGGTAACACCGCTGTGCTGAAAATGAGCGAACTTTCGCCAATGACTGCGTCAAGGCTGGGCGAGCTGGCGCTGCAGGCGGGCATTCCGCCGGGTGTGCTCAACATCGTGCACGGCACGGGCAAAGACGCCGGTGAACCGCTGTGCCGGCACCCGGATGTACGGGCGATCTCTTTCACCGGCTCGACCGCTACCGGCAACCGCATCGTGCAGGCGGCAGGCCTGAAAAAATTCAGCATGGAGCTGGGCGGCAAATCGCCGTTCGTGATTTTTGAAGATGCCCAGCTCGACCGGGCGCTTGACGCGGCGATCTTCATGATTTTTTCCAACAACGGCGAGCGTTGCACGGCAGGCAGCCGCATTCTGGTGCAGCAGTCGATTTATGCCGATTTCACCGCAAAGTTTGTGGAGCGTGCCAAACGCATCCAGGTCGGTGACCCACTCGATGAAACCACCACCATAGGCCCCATGATCTCGCCGGCTCATCTGGCCAAGGTGCGCAGCTACATCGAGCTCGGCCCGAAAGAAGGCGCCATGCTGCTGTGCGGCGGACTCGGCACACCCGATTTGCCGGAGCGCGTGAAAAAAGGCAACTACGTGCTGCCCACGGTGTTTGCCGACGTGGACAACCGCATGCGTATTGCGCAGGAAGAAATTTTTGGCCCGGTCGCCTGCCTGATCCCCTTCAAGGACGAAGCCGATGCCATCCGTCTGGCCAATGACACGGCCTATGGTTTATCGAGTTATGTCTGGACCGAAAACATCGGCAAGGCGCACCGGGTTGCCGCTGCCGTCGAGGCGGGCACGTGTTTTGTGAACAGCCAGAACGTGCGCGACCTGCGTCAGCCCTTCGGCGGCACCAAGGCCTCAGGGACCGGGCGTGAGGGCGGCACCTGGAGTTATGAGGTGTTTTGCGAGCCGAAAAACGTGGCGGTGTCGCTCGGGTCGCACCACATACCGCATTGGGGGGTTTGAGATGGTGCTAGATCTGCTTTGGTGGTTTGCCCCGGTCGGCAGGACGGCGTGGGGTGCCCGCCGCAGTGAGGTCAAGGAGGAGGGCCGGGCGCAGCCCGGCACGGGGGACATGAGCGCAGTCGGCTACCCGATGCCCTTGGCTGTCGCGCCGTTGGTGAAGGGAGGTCGATCTCGGGCAGCAAGCCGTCATTCGCAACAGCTTCATTTCAGCACCACCCGTGGATCGACCAGCTTGTAGAGAATGTCGGTCAGCAGGTTCACGAACATCGTGATCACCGCCGTGTAGATCGCGAAGGCCTGGATGACCGGATAGTCGCTGCGGTTCACCGACAGCCAGAGT
>JANOCN010000009.1:0-1711 GCA_031412185.1 Betaproteobacteria bacterium
CAGGAATCCACCCCAGGCCGAGCGTGCCAATGCGCCGCCAACACTGATGCGCCGCACGCCGAGCGCTGCAATCGACTGCACGGTGAGGTCGCTCGTCGACCCGACCAGCAAGTTGAACGGTTTGGGTGCCACCGCCGCCGCCACCGCAGCAATCTGCTCGGTTGTGCGCAGGCCCGGCGCATACAGGCAATCGGCACCCGCTTCTGCATAGGCCTGCAGGCGGCGAATGGTTTCGTCCAGGTCCGGCCGCCCGACCAGAAAACACTCGGCGCGACCCACCAGCAGGGTGTCGCCACCCGCCTGGTCGATGGCACTGCGCGCCGCCCGCATACGGTCAACTGCCTCGGCAATCTCGAACAGCGGCTTGGCTGCGTCACCGGTTGAATCCTCGATAGATAGCCCTGCCACACCGGTACCTACAGCCAGGCGAACGCTCTCGGCTACACCGTCGGCATCTTTCCCAAAGCCGCTTTCGAAGTCGGCGTTTACAGGTACGTCCGTTGCCGCAACCATCTCGCGCAAATGGGCCAGCGCCATGTCGCGCGTGATGGCGTTGTCCGCATATCCTTGCGACCAGGCGAAGCCGGAGCTGGTGCTTGCGAGCGCCTTGAAACCCAGGCCCTGCAGAAAACGTGCGCTTCCCACATCCCAGGGGTTGGGGAGCACGAAGCAGCCGGAGGCATGCAACTGGCGGAAAATGCGCCGCTTTTCAGCAACGCTGGGGCTTCTCGGTTCCATGTGACTGTTTCTCCAGGGGCTGATGCTTCCGCTGCCCCGCAATCTTGCGCAGCGGTCTATTACGAACTGAACAGGAAGTTCATCACGTCCCCATCCTTCACCACATATTCCTTGCCTTCCGAGCGCATCTTGCCGGCGTCCTTGGCACCTTGTTCGCCTTTGAACGCGATGTAGTCGTCGAACGCAATCGTCTGGGCGCGGATGTAGCCTTTCTCGAAATCGGTGTGGATCACGCCTGCTGCCTGCGGGCCGGTGTCGCCGACGTGGATGGTCCAGGCGCGGACTTCTTTCACCCCAGCCGTGAAGTAGGTCTGCAGACCCAGCAGCTTGAACGCGGACCGGATCAGCCGGTTCAGGCCGGGTTCGGTCTGGCCCAGTTCTTCCAGGAACATCTGGCGGTCTTCGTCACTCATGTCGGCCATCTCGGCTTCCATCTTGGCGCAGATCGCCACCACCGGCGCGTTCTGTGCCTTGGCGTAGGCACTCAGGCGGTCCAGAAAAGGGTTGTTCGCAAAGCCGTCTTCGGCCACGTTGGCCACAAACATCGCCGGTTTGGCGGTGATAAAGAAGAACTGCTTTAGCAGCGGCAACTCTTCCTTGCTGAAATCCAGCGTACGCACCGGTTTGGCTTCGTTCAGCGCGGCCTGGCATTTCTCCAGCAGGGCTACCAATTTGATCGACTCCTTGTCGCCCGAACGTGCTGTCTTGGTGACGCGGTGCAAGGCCTTTTCCACGGCAGTCAGGTCGGCCAGGCAAAGCTCGGTCTGGATCACTTCGATGTCGGAGATCGGGTCCACCTTGACGGCCACGTGGATCACATTGTCGTCTTCAAAGCAGCGCACCACATTGATCGTCGCGTCGGTCTCGCGGATATGCGCCAGGAACTTGTTGCCCAGGCCTTCACCGGTACTGGCGCCGGCCACCAGGCCGGCAATGTCGACAAACTCCACGATGGCAGGCACCACCCTTTCGG
>JANOCN010000010.1:0-3111 GCA_031412185.1 Betaproteobacteria bacterium
AGCGGGGTGGCATCGGCCAGAAGCTCAGGAGACTCCGGTGCCACCAGTATCCCGGAGACGCCATTGTTTATCAGTTCATGGATCGCCGACACATCGGTTGCAACACAGGCCAGGCCCTGGCTCTGCGCCTCCATGAGCACATTCGGCAAACCGTCGCGGTCACCATCCTGCGCGATGCGGCTGGCCAGTGCAAACATGTCTGCGGCGCGGTATTGCGCCAGCAGTTCGCCTTGCGCCATGGCACCGCGCCAGCTGACTCGGGCGGCAAGACCCAGAACCTGCGCCTGTTGCGCCAGCTGCTCACGCAGCGGCCCACCCCCGACATGTACCAGCCTCCAGTGCAGCCCAGCGGGCAGTCGGGCGAGCGCCTCCAGCAATACATCCGTTCCTTTCTTGTCTACCAATCGGCCGACCGACAGCAGCAGCACCGGGTCATCCGCCGAACTGCCATCACGGGGTGGCCGAACCGGTGCCGACATGGCAAACCGCTCCAGGTCCAGGCCGTGGTAGACCAGCTCTACGCGCCCCGGGGGTGCCAGCGTGGCCAGGTAGTCGCGGTTGGTGCCCGTACAGGTCACCAGCCAATCGCACGACGATAACTTTTCACGCAAATCCCACGCCGGCGTGGTCCAGATGTCCTTGGCATGCGCTGATCCGGACCAGGGCAAACCGCGTATGGCTGCCGCGTAACGCGTGACCGATGCAGGGGTATGCAGGAAGTGTGCATGCAGGCGGACGACACCTTGCGCAACCTCCGCCGCCAGCACCAGCGCCTGGCCGAACCGCCGCACCCGATTTGCCGTGCGGTCGCGCAGCAGATCACGCCACCACACCGAGCGTGCGCCCCGGTAACCCGGAAGGCCACGCACCCGCCACCAGGCGCGCAGTACCCGCAGCGGCTCATCGCGCAGGTACTCCGGCAGGTAGAGCAGCGGCGCAAGAATCTCAGCGTGCACCGGATGCGTCTGCTTGTCAGTGGGATGGCGCAGCGAGACGATCAGTATCTGGAGACCAAGTTTTTCCAGCGCCGCAATCTCCTGCGCGATGAAGGTCTCGGACAGTCGCGGATAACCCTTAAGGACAAACGCGACCTGGCCCGGCACCGGCGCGGCCACTTGCACAGCCTTGCGCTCAGCCAATACGCGCCAGCGCAGCCACCGGTTCATCCTCGGCCGTCTGCAGCCATGGTGCCACCAGCCTCGCCACATTCGGCAAGCCCTCCAGCAGGCCGGGCACCACGACCTCCGAGGGCAGGTTCTGCCGCGGCAACGCACGCAAGGCGGCCGCCATCACCGCTGGGTCGTTGACGCCGTCTTCGCTGAGCATGCTGATCAGTCCGAGTTTGGCAGCACTGGACGCGCGAATGAACTGCTCCAGGCGCGGCGTGGTGCGGGGAATGATGAGCGCACGTTTGTCGAGCGACAACACTTCGCAGAAGGTGTTGTAGCCACCCATCGCCACGACGCCGGCCGCACCGGCAACCAGCGCTTCCAGGTTACTGTGAAACGTGATGGCGTCCACGCGTTTGAGTTTCGCGGCACGGTTCATGAACTCGGTCTGCCGATCGGGTTGCATGAACGGCCCCAGCACCAGCAGTGCCGGATACGGCAGCAGCGCGTCGTGTTCATAAGCACGCAGCACCCAGTCGATCAGTCCCTCGCCGTCGCCACCGCCGCCGGTTGTGACAAGGATGTAGGGCTTCTTGGTGATCTCCGGCAAGCGCGGCGGCGCACCGGCCGTCGAAACCTCACGCTTCAAGTAGCCGGTGTAGGTAATTTTCTTGCGCACACTGGCAGGCAAGGTGATGCCATCCAGCGGCTCGCAAATCTGTGGCAAGCCGTAAATCCAGATTTCGTCGTACAGGTCGCGCAACGCAGGCAGCACCTTCTTGCGTCGCCATTCGGGGGCCAGCAGCTTGGGCTCATCCATCACGTCGCGCAACCCCAGCACCAGCCGCGTGCCGCGCTGCTTGAGCACTTCCAGCGTCTCCAACACTTCGCCACGAAGCCCCAGCGGCTCTTTGTCAACGATAAAAATGTCAGGGTCGAACATCTCGGCGGTATGCCGGATGATGGAGGCGCGCATCAGCAGCATCTGCTCAACATCGATATGCAGATTCAGCGGCGTGTATTCGCCGTTGCGCAGCTTCACCACACCGGGAACCCGCACAAAATCGACGCGTGAGCGGAAGTCGAAACTGCCAATGATGGGAGATCCCGAGAGGATCAACACAGAAAGCTGCTTGAAGCGGTCCACCAGCGCATGCGCGATGGTCCGGCAACGGCGCAGGTGGCCTAGCCCGAACGTGTCATGGCTGTAGATCAGGATGCGGGTGTCGGTGCGTTCTCGCTTCATGGTGGTGGTCTCCGTACGAACCAGGTTCGCCTTTGTTCTTTTTCATCCCCGCGTCGGAAGCGACGCAGGATTATAGTTCGGCGAAAACGGTCCGTTTACGGGCTGCGGCAAGCTCACCGCGCGAGGCTGCCCAGCCTGGCCTTTAGCAGCGGCAGAGCAGCGAACATGGCGGTGCGGCCAGCCTCAATAGACCGTTTTCTGGCTGCAAAATCTGCGCTGTGCACTCCTGCCAGCGCCGGCCGGACCACCACGTCGGCGTCGCGCAGCTCATAATTGCTGATGCTTTTGCCCATGATGCTGAAGGTCTGCAAGACTACTTGCAATGCGCCGTCGGCGTTGTTGGTCTCTGGAGCGCTGGAGATGTCTACCGCTATCACCAGTTCAGCACCCATCTGGCGGGCATAACGCACCGGCACCGGAGCCACCAGGCCCCCGTCCACATACTCCCGGCCCCCAATGCGTACCGGTTGGAACACCGATGGCACAGCGCTTGAAGCACGGACTGCCACCCCGGTATCGCCACGCCGGAACAGGATGCCTTCGCCGCTGTGCAGGTCAGTCGCCAGAATACCGAGCGGCAATACCATCGCTTCGATCAGTTTGCCGCCAACCTCGGCATTGACGTAGCGGGCAAGTGCTTCCCCACGCAAGACGCCACGGCTAAAAAAGGGCAAGGTCCAGTCGGCGAGCATGGCTTCTTCCATGTTTTCGGCAGTCTGCTGCAGTTGGGCACCGGTCTTGCCACTTGCATACATC
>JANOCN010000011.1:0-4641 GCA_031412185.1 Betaproteobacteria bacterium
TGAGTACCCGCAGTACTTGGTGCAGGCGACCCAAGCCGATCGTCACCTCGGTGAAATCGCACAGGTCCTGCTCCCACAGCTCCCCCATATAGCGGGCAACCGGTGCCAGCAGGTCGAGATAGATCGTCTCCACCGTTATGCCGCGTGTACGCATGGCGTCGATACACGCCTGTGCCACTCCCTCGTCCTGGGACAGCACCAATTTGGCAAAACTCTCCACATCCTGTGGCGTGACAGTCTGATTGCGCAGCGCCCGTACCGACACGCATCCGTCTGGTGTCCGGTGCGCAAGCATCAGCCGCGGGATGATTTCGTGCTCGATGGCGCGCGCCAGCAGCGCCAGCCGCAAGTCCACGCCGTCACGCGCCGCCGCCGCATTCTGGCTCGCGTCGCTGTAGTTTGGCGCGAAGGCTACGTTTGGTTGCCATCCGTCCGATGGCCCGGCTGCATGTGCAGTGCTCTCTTGCATAGATTGTGTGTTTGTAAACGTGGTCATCAAATGTCTCCTCACATCGAACGAGCATCGGCGGGCTGACGGCCCGGGCATCACCCGAGAGTTACCGTGTTGCCAGATTTTCTTGATTCTTGTTGTTCCCCTGAATTCCCCATAGCCGGCTGGCATTTAAGTTCGACAGACGGTTTGTACCGTGCTCCGATGTTGTCGTCAAAAGATTTCTGCTTCTCTGCGGGAAAACTCTACTCTCATCAAAAAACATGTCAAGTTTAATTTACGTCAATCTAGGTTGACATAATTTCCAAGGAGGGCTAAATTCGCTCCCATGTTGCTTACCAGCCAGCCGCCAGCACTTGTTCCGGGGGCCATCAAAACCTCCGACCGGCCGCCTCTATATACCGCGGAGGAGCGCGTGCGGCGGGATGCGACGGTCTGGACCTTGGTGCAGGGCGTGTTGGCGCCGATCCAGTTTCTGGTGTTTCTGGTGAGCCTGTTCCTGGTGCTGCGTTACCTATCTACCGGTGAAGGTTGGTGGATGGCGACGGTGTCGGTGGTGGTGAAAACCATGACCCTGTATGCCATCATGGTGACTGGTTGCATCTGGGAAAAGGTTGTATTTGGCCGCTACCTGTTTGCCCCGGCGTTCTACTGGGAGGACGTCTTCAGCATGCTGGTATTGGCCCTGCACACGGCGTATCTGGTGGTGGTATGGACGGGCGCGCTGGAAGCTCGCGACCAGATGGCCCTGGCGTTGGCTGCCTACGCCGCTTACGCGATCAATGCGACCCAGTTCATCCTCAAGCTGCGCGCTGCGCGGCTCGACCAGGCACAGCGCGACAGAAATGCTGCGTCGCTCGGGGATCAGTTGTGAACGCGGTGATTCCCATCAAGCCGGCCGCTGCGCAAGCTTGTGCAGACACCCCGGTGCTGCGCGAGCGCGGCCAGCGCGAAGTTTTCTGCGGCCTCACAGGCATCATCTGGCTGCACCGCAAGATACAGGACGCGTTTTTTCTGGTGGTCGGCTCGCGCACCTGTGCGCATTTGATCCAGTCTGCCGCAGGCGTGATGATCTTTGCCGAGCCCCGGTTTGCGACTGCCATCATCGACGAGCGCGACCTGGCTGGCCTGGCAGATGTGAACGACGAACTGGACCGGGTGGTGAACCGGTTGCTGGAGCGCCGTCCCGAGATTCGATTGCTGTTTCTGGTGGGCTCGTGCCCGTCGGAAGTCATCAAACTGGACCTCTCGCGTGCAGCGGCTCGGCTCTCTGGCAAATTCTCACCGGGCGTACGGGTGCTCAACTATTCCGGAAGCGGCATTGAAACGACATTCACCCAGGGCGAGGATGCGTGTCTGGCAGCGATGGTGCCCGGCCTGCCGGGCGCGGTGGACAATGCACCTGCTTCGTTGATGGTGGTGGGGTCTTTGGCAGACGTGGTCGAGGACCAGTTTGCGAGTCTGTTCGGGCAATTGGGCCTGGGTCCGGTGCAGTTTTTTCCGCCGCGCCGGTCTACCGAGCTCCCCAGCGTGGGTCCAAACACCCTTTTCCTGCTGGCCCAGCCGTTCCTGGCCGATACCGCACGGGTGTTGGAGGAGCGCGGGGCGAAGAGACTGCCCGCGCCTTTTCCGCTGGGTGCTGAAGGTACCTCTTTGTGGCTCCAAGCGGCGGCTACCGCGTTCGGCGTGCCGCAAGTGCATTTCGACGCCGTCATTGCTGCCCCAAAAGCGCGCTGCGCCAGTGCGTTGGCGCGGCAGCGGCCACAGCTTGCCGGCAAACGTATTTTCTTTTTCCCCGACTCACAGCTGGAAATACCGATTGCACGGTTTCTGGCGCGCGAGCTGGGCATGCAACTGGTTGAAGTCGGCACACCATACCTGCACCGCCAGCACCTGGCCGAAGAGCTGGCGCTGCTTCCCGAAGGTACCCGCCTGAGTGAAGGGCAACATGTCGAAAACCAGCTTGACCGTTGCCGTGCCGACCAGCCGGACATTGTGGTGTGTGGCCTGGGGTTGGCCAATCCGCTGGAGGCTGAGGGTATGGCCACCAAGTGGTCGATAGAACTGGTGTTCACACCGATTCAGGGCTTCGAGCAGGCGTCTGACCTGGCTGGCCTGTTTACGCGGCCGCTTGCGCGCCGCATGTTGTTGGCCGCCTGACATGCAGCTTACCCTGTGGACTTACGAAGGCCCACCGCATGTTGGCGCGATGCGTATCGCCACCGCGATGCAGGACGTGCACTACGTTTTGCATGCGCCACAAGGCGATACCTACGCCGACTTGCTGTTCACCATGATCGAACGCTTGCCCCGGCGGCCACCGGTGACCTACACCACATTCCAGGCGCGCGATCTGGGCGGGGACACCGCCGAACTGTTCAAGACTGCAGCACGCGAAGCATTTGAGCGTTTCAAGCCCAAGGCGATGATGGTCGGGTCGTCCTGCACGGCGGAGTTGATCCAGGATGACCCAGGCGGTTTGTGCAAGGCCTTGAATCTGCCGATTCCCGTAGTTGCATTGGAACTGCCTTCCTACCAGCGCAAGGAAAACTGGGGCGCCTCCGAGACCTTTTACCAGATGGTGCGGGCGCTGGCGGGGCCGCACGCACCGGTCGCCGGTACCGCCAGGCCGACGCGTTTGCCCGGACAGCGCGCGCGTTGCAATATTCTGGGCCCGGCCGCGCTCGGGTTCCGCCATCGCGACGATCTGCGTGAAATCACCGGGTTGCTGGACCAGCTTGGGGTTGATGTCAACGTGGTGGCTCCGTTGGGAGCCACGCCCGATGATCTGGCACGGCTGGGCGAGGCAGAGTTCAATGTCGTGCTTTACCCCGAGATCGCCGCTCTGGCCGCCGCCTGGCTGACGCGCACATTCGGCCAAGCCGCCACCAAGACCATACCCATCGGAACCGGCGCAACCTGCGACTTCATCCGCGAAGTGGCAGCGCTGGCCGGTATCGATCCCGAACAGGCGCTGGCCAGCACGCAATCCCGTGCGCCATGGTATGCGCGCTCAGTGGACTCGACCTACCTCACAGGAAAACGCGTCTTTGTGTTTGGCGACGCCACCCACGCTGTAGCGGCAGCCCGCGTGGCCAGCAAGGAACTGGGATTTCAGGTCGTGGGCATCGGCACCTACAGCCGCGAGTTCGCACGCGAGGTACGTGAGGCTGCCAAGCTTTACGGCGTGGAGCCCCTGATAAGCGACGACTACCTGGAAATCGAGGCGCGCATTGCAGAGTTGCAGCCGGAACTGGTGCTGGGCACGCAGATGGAGCGTCACATTGCCAAGCGCCTGGGTGTGCCGTGCGCTGTGATCTCGGCGCCGGTGCATGTGCAGGACTTTCCCGCGCGCTATTCGCCCCAAATGGGTTTCGAAGGCGCCAACGTGTTGTTTGACACCTGGGTGCACCCTTTGATGATGGGGCTGGAAGAACATCTGATCGGCATGTTCCGCGGCGACTTCGAATTCCACGCCGACGCAGCACCCTCCCATCTGGGGGGTCACGGCACGCAAGCCGGGGCCAACCTGGCGGCCGCACAGGCCGAAGCAGCGCAGGCTATTGCGCAGGCGGCGTCGGCGCAGGCACCCGCCACCCACAACGCGACTGCGATGCTCACTGCACCGCAAGCGGCCGAAGCCGAAGCTGGAGTCGAAGTTGCCGTTGCCGTTGCAGATGCGGTCGCGCCGGCCCCGTCCGCCGCGCCCTGGGCACCCGACGCCGAACGCGAGTTACGCAAGATTCCATTTTTTGTGCGCGGCAAAGCGCGCCGGAACACGGAAAGTTATGCCCGGGAACACGGGGTTCCTGTCATCACCATCGAGACTTTGTACGATGCTAAAGCGCACTTCAGCCGCTGAGCCCAAGTCTGCCGACACCACCGGTGCGCCGGCCATGCGGGTGGTTCTCGTCACCATGGACAGCCACCTGGCGAGTGCCGCCGAACGCGCCAACCGCACACTCGCGCGCGCGATGCCGGGCCTCCAGCTGGTGGTGCACGCCGCTGCCGAGTGGGGTGATGACGGCGCAGCGCTGGAGCGCTGCACCAACGACATCGCGCGGGGCGACATCGTGATCGCCACCATGCTTTTCATGGAAGAACATTTTCTGCCGGTGCTGCCCGCACTCAAGGCACGCCGCGACCAGTGTGACGCCATGGTGTGTGCCATGTCTGCCGCCGAGGTGATG
>JANOCN010000012.1:0-4018 GCA_031412185.1 Betaproteobacteria bacterium
TCGCCCGCGCTGGGTACCGTGCAGACGGGTCCGGGTGTGCCTACTGGCGCAGCATCCTCCGCCGAAGCCCGCATTGCGCAACACCTGGGTTGGAGACATAAGGCGCGCGCTGGCGACGACTTTCTGCGCAAATGTATCGCCTGGACCTGGCGTGTGAAGCTGGAACTGTCCATCGAACGCGAACTCCTGTCGCGCTTGCGCGCGCAAGCCCAGACGGTTGCGATTCAGGTGTTCGCCGACAACCTGCGCGATCTGTTGCTGGCGGCTCCGGCTGGCCCGCGCGTGGTGATGGGCCTGGACCCCGGCATACGGACCGGTGTCAAGGTGGCGGTGGTGGATCGTACCGGCAAATTGCTGGTCACCAGCACTGTTTACCCCCACGAGCCGCGCCGCGACTGGGCCGGCGCGCTGCAGGCGCTGGAACAACTGTGCCGGGCACACGCGGTGGAATTGATCGCCATCGGCAATGGCACCGCCAGCCGCGAGACCGACAAATTGGCGGCCGAACTGATTGCCCGTCTGACCGACCAGCACCCGCCACAAAGGGTGGTGGTGAGCGAGGCGGGGGCGTCGGTGTATTCAGCCAGCGCCTTCGCTTCCCAGGAAATGCCCGACGTAGACGTCAGCTTGCGAGGCGCGGCAAGTATTGCGCGCAGACTGCAGGACCCGCTGGCCGAACTGGTCAAGATCGATCCCAAGGCGATTGGTGTTGGCCAGTACCAGCACGACGTGCACCAGGGCGAACTGGCGCGCAGCCTGGATTGCGTGGTGGAGGACTGCGTCAACGCGGTCGGAGTGGACCTGAACACAGCCAGCGCACCGTTGCTGGCGAGGGTCTCCGGTTTGTCCGCCAGCGTGGCAGCGTCGGTGGTGGGCTGGCGCGACACCCATGGCGGTTTTCGCAATCGCCAGCAGTTGCTGCAGGTGTCGGGCCTGGGTTCCCGAACATTTGAGCAGAGCGCCGGGTTTCTGCGCATCCGTGGTGGCGACAACCCGCTGGACATGACTGGCGTGCATCCCGAAACCTACCCGGTGGTACAGGGCATCCTGTTGCATGCGGGGTTGCGGGTTGACCAGCTGATGGGCCACCCGGAGCAACTCCAGCGTCTGCAAGCCGACAACTTTGCCACCGCTACGGTGGGCGTCGTGACGGTGCAGGACATTCTGGACGAACTCGAAAAGCCTGGGCGCGATCCACGCCCAGCCTTCCAGGCGGCGCGGCTGAACGACGGCGTGCAGGACATTCGTGACCTGCGCGAGGGCATGCTGCTGGAGGGCACCGTCAGCAATGTTGCTGCCTTCGGAGCATTCGTCGATATCGGGGTGCACCAGGATGGCTTGGTGCACCTGAGCCAGTTGAGTGACCGATTTATCAAGGATGCCCGTGAAGTTGTGCAGACCGGGCTGGTGGTGAAAGTCCGGGTGCTGGAGGTTGATTTGTTGCGTAAGCGGATTTCCCTGAGTATGAAACCGCCCGGAAAACCAGGCGACCGCGTCGCGTCCGGTGCGCCGCGTTTTGGAGCTGCCAACCGGCAGCAACGCGAAGACGCAGCGCAAGTCCGACCCGCCGCATCCACTGCCATGGCGTCGGCGTTTGCGAAACTCGCCCCATGACGGGCCCGTATCTGGTGCCGGTTCCCGTGAATATTTGGCGTGGATTGTTCCAATCTGGCGACCTGGACCATGCTGCGGCCCGGCGCGCAGATAATTCAGACCTTGCGTTATAGGAGCCTGCCTGCCATGCAACTGAATGCCCTGCTGGCGTCACAGTTTGTTCTTCCCAGCATTCCCAAGGTGGTTGCGCTGTTGTTGAGTGAGCTCGATCGTGATGTGCCGGACCTGAAGAAGATCACCCAGTTGATCAGCATCGACCCTGCACTTACCGCCCGGTTGTTGCAGCTCTCGAACTCTGGCTTTTTCCAGTTGTCACAACAGGTCAACGGCGTGTCCGAATCGCTGGCAATTGTTGGTCTGGGCCACGTGCGCACTTTGGTCGCCGCGTCCGCGTCCGCAGCTTCGCTTAAAGCGGTGCCGGGCATCAACCTGCAGCAGTATTGGGACTACAGTTTGAACGTTGCCAAAGTGTCACGTTCGCTGGCTGGTGTAGTGCGCCAGAACCAGCAAGCCGCGTTTACGGCGGGCCTGATCCATTTCGTGGGCGAACTGGTAATGCGTATTGGAATGCCTTCCGAGATGCTTGCCATGGACACCGAGATACCGGCACTGGATGTCCGCCGCGCCAAGGCCGAGCTTCGGCAAGTTGGGTTCAGTCATGCGCAGGTTGCAGGCGGGCTTGCGCGCAAGTGGCTGTTGCCGGAGCCGGTTGTGGACGCCCTCGAGCACCAGGACACACCGTTTCGCAACCATGCCTACGAGCCGCTGGCGGGGGTGTTGCACCTGGCTGCGTGGCGAGCACGCGCCAAGGACGCCGGCCTCAATCAGCGGGAGATGGCGGTTACCTTCCCCGGCACGGTCGGCGAGGTGCTTGAGCTGGATATCGATATGGTGCTGCAGCAGGACCCGATCGACTGGCACATCCAGCATCCGGCCTGACCGGTGCCCGCGAAGACCCGCACACTGCACCAGTCCGCTTACACGCATGCCCCGTCTTCTGACTGCCGCCCTGTACAAATTTGTCGATTTGCCGGACTACCGGCAACTCCAGCCGCCACTGCTGGCAGCGTGCCAGGACCACGACGTGAAAGGCACGCTGTTGCTGGCGCAGGAGGGTATCAATGGCACGATCGCTGGCCCGCCGCACGGAGTGGCCGCCGTGCTTGCCTGGCTGCGCGCGGACAAGCGGCTGGCCGACCTGGAGCACAAGGAGTCGTGGGCCGACGCGCCGCCGTTCTACCGCATGAAGGTGCGGCTCAAGGCTGAAATCGTCACCATGCACCGACCAGACGTCAACCCTGCGCTGATGGCAGGCCGGTATGTCAAGCCGCAGGACTGGAACGCGCTGATCGCGCAGCCCGATGTGGTGGTGATCGATGCACGTAATGATTACGAGGTAGCCATTGGTTCCTTCGCCGGGGCGCTGGACCCCAAGACCCGGAGTTTTTCGGAGTTGCCAGGCTGGTTGCAAGACCAGACCCAGCCGGGCAAGGCGCTGGCTCGCGGTGACGGCAAAAAACCACGCGTTGCGATGTTTTGCACCGGTGGCATACGCTGCGAAAAATCGACTGCTTTCCTGCGTTCGCAGGGCTTCGACGACGTCTACCATCTGCAAGGAGGCATATTGAAGTATCTGGAGACGGTGGAGCCGAGCCAAAGCCTGTGGCAGGGAGAGTGTTTTGTATTTGACGAACGGGTGTCAGTAGGCCACGGGCTACGCCAGGGTGATCTGGAGCTCTGCCGCTCGTGCCGCCGACCCATCAGCCGGGCCGACAAGGCGTCGCCCCACTTCGAGGCGGGCGTTGCTTGCCCGGCCTGTTTCGATTCAAAAACCGATGCGCAAAAGCGCGGTTTTGCCGAGCGCCAAAGGCTGGTGCAACTGGCCCGCGCGCGGGCCCAGCCGCATGTCGGGGCCCGCATGCCGGTAAAGCCAAAGTCTGCTGTCCAACGTGGAGCCAGCAGCTAACTGATACAACGCCGCATGCAGCACCCGTCAACCCAGCGTCGTTTGCTGCTGGCCAGTCTGCTGCTGTTGCCAAGCGCGACGTTGTGCGCCACCCCCTCGATAGGATATTACCCACTGCGGGTGGGCTTAAGCCATCGGGCCGAAACGCTCGAGCTGGTGGCACGAGACGATACCCGGCTACGCGACATCCCGCTTTTGGCCTACCTGCCCAACACTCCGGGGCCGGCGCCGGTGGTGCTGTTCAGCCACGGGCTAGGCGGTAGCCGCCATGGCAGTGCGTTTCTGGGGCATCATTGGGCAGCGCGCGGGTATGTCGCCCTGTTTGTGCAACACCCCGGTAGCGACGACTCGGTATGGAAAGAGGTAGCACCTGCCGCACGTATGGCTGCGTTTCGCGGCGCCGCGAGTATGCAGAACACGTTGCTGCGCGTGCAGGAC
>JANOCN010000013.1:0-5744 GCA_031412185.1 Betaproteobacteria bacterium
CTGACCAACAGTGGCCTCCTCAGTCGGAGCCTGGACGGTACCGTGGATGGCGTTGACTTGTACCGTTACGAACTAGATCTCAGCGGTGACAACACGGTGCGCGGCCCTCTCAGCCTTGGTGTAGTCGGACTTTTCAATGACGACCAGAACCTCGAATGGTTTTGGCAAGGAACCGACAGCGGCCGCCGCGCCTTCGTGATCGAAGGCACCCGCAACCAAGCTGTCCCCGAGCCTGGCTCCCTGGCATTGGTCGGCTTGGCATTGGCTGGACTCGGTTTCCTGCGCGCTCGGGCACGCGCCCCGCGCTAAGGGCTTGAGCCGATTGACCGAATGAAGAGCCGGACGCCCGGCTCTTTTCTTTTGTGCAGTGGCCGGGAGTTTGCATCGGTGTCACCGTGCACCCCACCGCAACCTGGCCCACAGGCAATAAACCGTGCTCTAGAATCAAATTGAAACATTGGTCGGGCACGGAGCTACGCGGCCAGGGCTGCAGCAAAGACCGACAAAGCCCAACAAGGCCCAACAAGGCCATGACCACGCTACAGGCAACTGTAAATTTCGGGACGACGCAATGAACAAACCAGCGGCACCAGGCGGGGAACTCAGGCAGGCGCTGCTGTCGTTCCGCCAGGCGTACCTTACCGTTGGCTCGTTCAGTCTGATCATCAATCTGTTGATGCTGGCGCCGTCGATCTACATGCTGCAGGTCTACGACCGCGCGCTGGGCAGCCGCAACACCACCACCCTTCTGGCGCTCACGGCCATCGCGCTGGGCATGATTGCACTGATGTCGCTGCTGGAGTGGGTGCGTTCGATGGTGTTGGTGCGTGTCGGTGCCAGGCTCGACCTGGACATCAATAAACGTGTGTTCAACGCCACCTTCGAGCGCAACCTGCGACGCGCCGGGCAAAACCCGGGGCAGGCCTTGCACGATTTATCGTCGATCCGGCAAACGCTCACCGGCGCAGGTGTGGTGGCCGTGATGGACGCGCCCTGGATGCCGGTCTACCTGGCGGTCATTTTCATGTTCCATCCCTACCTGGGCATCTTTGCGTTGGCGGGTGCCCTGGTGCTGATCGTGCTGGCGATTGCCAACGAGCGGGTGTCGAAAGAGCCGCTGGCCGAAGCGCAGAAACTGGCGATTGCCGCCAACGCGCTGGCCAACAACAACCTGCGCAATGCCGAAGTGATAGAAGCCATGGGTATGCTGCCAGCCATTCGCGGCCGCTGGTTTGACCTGCAGCACAAGCTGCTGGTGCAGCAGGCGCTGGCCAGTGACCGGGCCGGCCTGCTGAGCGCCATTACCAAATTTGCACGTATTTCGATGCAGTCACTCACCTTGGGCTACGGTGCCTACCTGGCGATCGAGGGCTCCATCACCGCGGGCATGATGATTGCCGCCTCGATTCTGGTGGGCCGCGCACTGGCGCCGGTCGAGATGTTGATCGGCAACTGGAAACCACTGGTGAACGCCCGCGCCGCTTACACACGGTTGAACGAACTGCTCGACACCTTCCCGGCGCGCGAGACCGGCATGCCGCTTCCCCGCCCTGCCGGCGCGCTGCTTCTCGACGGTGCCGCCACTGCCGCGCCCGGCACCAATGTGCTTATCCTTAAAAACGTCAGCCTCCAGATTGCGGCCGGCGAGGTGGTCGCGGTGATCGGCCCCAGCGCATCCGGCAAGTCCAGCCTGGCGCGTCTGCTGGTCGGTATCTGGCCCGCCGTGTCGGGCTCGGTGCGGCTCGACGGCTCGGACGTATTTCGCTGGAACAAGGACGAGCTGGGTCCGTACGTCGGTTACCTGCCGCAGGACATCGAGTTGTTCGACGGCACCGTTGCAGAGAACATTGCGCGTTTTGGCAAGATCGACTCCGAAAAGGTGATCGCCGCAGCGCGTTCCACCGGTGTGCACGAACTGATTTTGCAATTGCCCAAGGGCTACGACACACCGCTGGGCGACCAGGGCAGCGCACTCTCCGGGGGCCAGCGCCAGCGCATCGGCCTGGCCCGCGCACTGTACGGCGAGCCGTCGCTGATTGTGCTGGACGAGCCCAATTCCAACCTCGACGAGCTCGGCGAACTGGCGCTGGCCACCACCATCCGCGAGCTAAAAGCCAAAGGCCGCACGGTGGTTATCATTACGCACCGCATGACCACGGTCGCAGTTGCCGACAAGCTGCTGGTCATGCATGAAGGCACCCCCAAACTGTTCGGCCCGCGCGACCAGGTGATCGAGGCGCTGAAGCAGCCACCGCAGCAGGCACCTGCGCGGCCCGCTGCTGCGCCTATGCCCCCACTGGCCCGCCCGGCCACGGTACCGGGCGCTTGAGGCTCACGGTCGAGGCACTTATGGCACTCCCTGCTCCTGAAAAAATCGAACCCACCTTGGATGCTGCCAACGCCGCCAGCAGCGGGTCCGCTGCGCCGGCCAAACTCGACATCAACCACGGCAAAGCGTCGCGCCTGGGCTGGTTGATTGCACTCGTTGGGTTCGGCGGCTTTGTAGCCTGGGCGGCGCTGGCACCACTGGACGAAGGTGTCATGGCGTCTGGCCAGGTGGTCGTCACGGGCAACCGCAAGCTGGTGCAGAACCTCAGCCCCGGTTTGGTCCAGGCGATTCTGGTGAAGGACGGCGACGCGGTAAAGAGCGGCGACGTCCTGGTAAAACTAGACGCCACAGCAGCGCGCGCGCAGTTCGAGATGGTACGCAGCCAATGGCTCGCCGCCAAGGCCACGGAAGCCCGGTTTATTGCCGACGCACTGGGCAAGTCCAGCATCAGCTTCCCGGCTGAGCTACTGGGCGAAGCGAAGGACCCGCGCGTAGCCAATGCGATGGCGGTGCAGTCGCAGTTGCTGAGCGCCCGCCGCTCGGCGCTGGAAGCCGACTTGAACGTCATGCGCAGCAGCATTGCCGGGCTGGACTCCACCCTCGTCGGCCTGGAAGCAACCCGCCGCGCCAAGGAAGAACAGGCCCGGCTGCTGCGCGAAGAGCTTAAAGGCCTGCGCGACCTGGCCGGCGACGGCTACCTGCCACGCAACCGGCTCTCGGAGCAGGAGCGCCTGCTGGCGCAACTCGGCGGTGCGGTGTCGGAAGACCTGGCGAACCTGGCACGAACGCAGCAAAATATCCGCGAGGTCAACATGCGCATGCTGGCGCGCCAGCAGGAATACCGCAAGGAGAACCAGGTTGGTTTGTCCGATATCCAGAAAGAAACCACCGGGCTGGACAGCCGTATCCAGGGGCTGGCGTTCGAGCTGGCCAATACAGTCGTCAAGGCACCGTCCGAAGGCATCGTGGTGGGCCTGAACGTACACACGGTGGGCGGCGTCATTCCGGCCGGGTTCTCGTTGATGGAGTTGGTACCCAAGAACGAAGAACTCAAGGTTGAAGTGCAGATACCCACCAACATGATCGACCAGGTCAAGGTCGGGCTGCCGGTGCAAATCATGTTCCCGGCGTTCAACCAGCGCACCACACCGCAGATCCCGGGCCGGTTTTTGCAGGTCGCTGCAGACGCCACGTCCGACCCGCAGGGACGGGTTGCGCCGTATTACAAGGGCCAGGTGGTGGTAACACCAGAAGGCATGGCCAAACTCGCAACCCACGAGATCAAGGCCGGCATGCCAGCCGAGGTTTTTGTGAAAAGCGGCGAACGCACCATGCTCAACTACCTATTCAAACCGCTCACCGACCGGGTGCGCTCATCGTTGACTGAGCAATGAGCATAGGACTCGCGCGACATACGCTGCTGGCCAGCCTGACCCTGCTCGCCGGGCACGGCGCCATGGCGGCTGGCCTGCTGGACGCCTACCTGGCAGCCCAGCGCAACGACCCCACCCTGCGCGCTGCGCGTTATGAGCGCGAAGCCGGGCAACTGGCGTTGCCCATCGCCCGCGCCGCGCTGCTGCCCAATGTGTCACTGAGTTCCAGCCGGTCCACCAACTCGGGCGACCGCAGCCTGGCACCCGGGTTGCCCCGGCAGCAGCTCGACTACCGCTCGGCTCAGGACGTGTTGTCGCTGCGCCAGCCGCTGTTCAACTACGAAAGTTACGTGCGTTACCAGCAAGGTGGTGTACAGGCCGAATACAGCGACGCAGTATTCAATAAAAAAGAAGGCGAGCTTGCTGTGCGGGTGGCACTGGCCTATTTCGATCTGCTGCTGGCGGGCGAAAAACTGGCCTTTGCCGATGCCGAAGTCACGTCGCTGGGCGATCAGGTCCAACTTGCGCAACGCCGCAACACGGCGGGCGAAGGCACGCTGACGGAAATTGCCGAGTCCGGTGCCCGGCTGGCGATTGCGCAGGCCAGCCGCGCCGACGTGCTCGACCAGATGGCGGTGGCGCGGCGGGCGCTGGAAGACATGACCGGCCAGCCGGTAGCCGAATTGTGGGTGCTCAAGAAAAGTTTTGTGCCACTGGGCGTGGTACCAGACAATATAGACGACTGGGTCGCGCTGGCCTTGGACAAAAGCCCGGAGATCATCGCCCAGCGCAAGTTGCTCGACTCTGCCACGCTGGACGTCGACCGCAACCGCGCCGGGCACATGCCGCGTGTGGACTTTGTGGCCAGCCTCAGCAAGACCGACAGCGACTCGCTCACCACGCTGAACCAGCAGGCCACCGTGCGTTCGCTAGGTGTGCAACTGACGGTTCCGCTGTTCGCGGGCTTCGGCGTCACGGCCCAGACCAGCCAGGCGGTGGCCAACCGCGAACGCGCCGCCGCCGAACTCGATGCCACAACCGGCAAGGTACAGTTGGAGGTACGGCGCTGGTTTCTGGCCGCCCGCACCGGCATCACCAAGGTGCAGGCCTACACGCGCGCGGTCGATGCCAGCATGGTGGCGGTGGAAGGCAGCAAACGCGGCATGTCGGCCGGCATCCGCACCAACACCGACGTGCTGGACGCGCAGCGCACCCTGTATTCAGCGCTGCGCGACCGGGCGCAGGCGCGTTACGAGTTTTTGACCAGCACCCTCAGGCTGAAGGCGGCGGCAGGCACACTGACCAACCAGGACATTACGAGCACCGACTTGTTGCTGGAGCCTGGGATTGCGGTTAGCGCGCGGTAGTGCGCCGCCGGCGTTGGCGATTACCAAGGTAGGCCGCCGCAGCGTTGCGGCACCCGTCCCGAACCTGCAAGGCACCCATGCATCGAAGTGACATCCAAGCCTCCAGTCCTGACCCTCTCGCCTTCCTGGCGGGGGGCGGCGAAATGGGTGCCTTGATCCGGTCGATAGACTGGTCAACAACCTCGCTGGGTCCGGTGGCCGGGTGGCCGCAGAGCCTGCGCACGACTATCAGCATCTGCCTGGCCTCAGACCTGCCCATCTGCGTCATCTGGGGCCCGGGCCTGGTCCAGCTCTACAACGATGCGTACCGGGTCATCTGCGGCGACAAGCATCCGCAGTCGATGGGGCAGAACTTCCCCAAGTGCTGGAAGGAGGCGTGGCCGGTCATTGGGGAGGCGCATGACAGCGCCCTGGCCGGCGACAAGGCCTTTCTGGAAACCCAACACATCTTCCTTGTACGGCACGGGTTCCTGGAGGAGTGCTTCTTCACGTTCTCGTTCAGTCCCATCCGCGACGAGACCGGGCGGGTGGGCGGCCTGTTCCACCCTGTCATCGAGATGACGACCCAGATACTCAGCGAGCGGAGGACACGAGCGCTGCGTGACGTCATCGCCCAGACGAGTAAAGCCAAGTCGGTCAGCGAAGTTCTTGCCTTGTCCGCTCAGGCCCTCGGCG
>JANOCN010000014.1:0-2463 GCA_031412185.1 Betaproteobacteria bacterium
TAGCGCTTGAAGCGCACCTCCACCGCGTGTTCGGAGCGGCCGGTGACGTGGCAGGGGGATTCGAAGTTGTCGCCTGGGATGGCAAGGACGAAGTCGTCCGGGATGCCGAGGGGCGAGGAGACGCTGAGGGTTGCGCCATCGTCGCCGATCGAGCGGACGGTGCAATCGAGACTCGTGCGGCCATTGAGGTTGCGGATCTTTCCAGCCTTCAGCACGCGCCGCCGCGGTGCGGCAGGAACGGCGGTGGCACCTGCTTCGCTCACCACCTGGTTCCGGCCGTTTCGCTTGGCTGCGTACATCGCTTGGTCGGCCCGTTCGAGCAAGGCGTCGATCTGGTCGAACTTGCCGCCGCGTCCGGCGACGCCGAAACTGGCCGAGATGCTGAACGCGAACTCCGCGCCCAGCGCAGCAATGGCCTCGCGCAGCTTGCCCGCCACCTGAACGCCGCCGTCGATATCGGTCTTGGGCAGCAGGATGGCAAACTCTTCGCCGCCATAACGCGCCAGCAACTCTCCGGCACGCCGCACGCAGGACGACAACACCAGCGTAACGCGGCGCAGGCATTCGTCGCCGGCCAAATGTCCATAGTGGTCGTTAAACCGTTTGAAGTGGTCAATGTCAACCATTAAAAGGCCGAGTGTGCCGCCACCGCGGGCAGCGCGCAACCATTCGGTCGCCAGAGTTTCATCGAACACCCTGCGGTTGGCGATGCCGGTAAGCCCATCGGTTGCAGACTGGCGCGACAGCTGTGCGTTGGCCTGCTCCAGCATCTGCTCCTTGCGCACCAGTTCGGTCACTTCTGCGCGCGCAACTACGGTGAAGCCCTGGCGCGTGCGGACTTCGTAGGTGTGGATCCAGCGGTCGTTGGTGTGTTTCTGCAGAACCGGTTGCGATTGCAGGCCACGCTCGGAAAGCCGCATCGCAACCCAGGCATCCTCGCGTCCCCTGGCCTCTGGCAACAGACCCATGCGCAGTTCCCGGCGCAGCATGGTCTCAAAGGTTTCGTGCTCGGTATCCGGCGCGAAAAGCCCTTGAAACAACTCGTCGAGGCATTGGTTGCGGATCACCTGCCGGTCATGCTGGTCAAAGATGGCAATACCGATCGGCAGCGCGTCCAGGGCAGTGACCAGCAGCTCGGTTGCCTTCTCGGCTTCTTGCTGGGCGTGTTCGGTGGCGCGCTCCTGTTCGACCGCCCGCGCCGCAGCTATCTGGGCCCGGCGCAGCGCAACCCGGCCGCGCTGGTTCAGGTTCAGCAGCATCCATCCGGCAGCTGTTGCCAGCAGCATGCCCAGCAAACCCAATCCGTAAGCTGGCCACCCGGCCGACAGGCCCGGCGCATAACCCACCCACAGCCAGGCAGCACCCTCGCACACAAAGGCGGCCAGTGCGACAGGAATCCAGGAGTTGGATGGTGGTGCAGCGTGGTTACTTGCCATGGTGCAGGACAGGTGCGACGGGTGAGTTGGCGAATGCGCATTGTGCCCCGAGGGCCTGGAGACCAAGCGGACCTTCTTCATTCTTTTCGACTATTTGGACCTGGTACAAGAAAAAGGTGACACTGCGCCGGGGTTCCAAGGCGTGCTGCTGCATCCGGGCCTACCGTGATCGGCGCCGGAAATCTGCGAAACTGGCCGGTTGCCAGGTGGTTCGCGGATACCGCCATCCCTGACCTACAAAAAGGTGTGCTGTGAAGGTGATCGAAACGACATGACATTGGTTGCGATATTGATGGGCACGCTCGCAGCGGGCATTGGCAGTGTATGGATTGCCGCATTGCTTAGTTTTGGTGCGCTCGCCCGGTACACGCAACATATGCTCAGCCTGGCTGCCGGGGCATTGCTGGCTACGGCGTTCATGCACCTGTTGCCCGAAGCCTTTGAGGGGCAGGCGGGGGCGCAGGAATTGTTCGTCGTGCTGCTGGTCGGCCTGGTGTTCTTTTTTCTACTCGACAAGGCCGAGTTATGGCACCACGGGCATGAGCACCACCACGGTGAGCCCAGTCATGCCTACGTCGCTTCTCAAGACAGCAGCCACGACCACCGCCACGACCACAGCCCTGGCCACGTGCATGGGTCAAGCGGCCCCACCCCCGTGAGCGGTAGCTGGGCGGTGCTGGCCGGCGACAGCGTGCACTGCTTTGGTGACGGGGTGTTGATCGCTTCGGCATTTATCGCCGACACCCGCCTTGGCATCATCGCCTCACTGGCAGTGCTGGCCCACGAGGTGCCACACCACATGGGCGACCTGATGGTGCTGCGTGCAGGCTCCGGCAATCGGCGCGCTGCGTTGGTCAAGGTGTCGATGGCGGGGGCTGTCACTGCCATTGGTGGCCTGGCCGGTTTCTGGCTGGTAGACCAGTTGCAAGAATACCTGCCCTATTTTCTGGTGGTGGCCAGCAGCAGCTTCATGTATGTGCGCTGGCCGACCTGATTCCCCAGTTGCAAACCCGCTTGAGCGCGCGCC
>JANOCN010000015.1:0-6088 GCA_031412185.1 Betaproteobacteria bacterium
CCATGGGGGCTTACATCAGCGCACTGGAAGTGCTTGGGTTGAACCTGGCGTTACAGTCGTCTGGCAAGGCCGTCCGACAAGGCGCACCAACTGTTCCTTTGGCTTTGGATGCAGACACATATGCACGGATCCCGGCGCGCATTCAAATCGGGGACTACCCGCAACTTCGCCAAGTGGCCTGGCATGTCAAAGATGGCTTCAACCTCACACCAGCCGAGGCGTTCGGCCTTTATGAAAGAAACCGCCGCCATCTGGACATCCCCCATATGGATGCACAAGAGTTGGCTCTCTTTCGGGCATTGGAGCAACAGTCGCTGAAGACCCCCCATGCAGTTTGAGAGGCCGCACCACCAATTGATCGCCAAGGCGTTGAAGAGTCTTGACGCAGCTCGGCTGCGCGAACTCGGAGTATATTTTGCCGGCGGCACCGCGCTGGCTTTGTTGCATGGGGAATACCGCGAATCCAATGACATGGATTTCATGGTCTCCGACACGGCGGGGTACAGAGGCTTGCGCAATGCGCTCACGGGCGCAGAGGGGTTTGGGTACCTCGCAAAGTCGGCGGGAGCCATCCGCCAGATTGGGGAGATCAGGGCAGATCAATACGGGATCCGGGGGAAGATTGAAGTGGGCGGCACACCGATCAAGCTGGAGATTGTTCTGGAGGGCCGCATCTCGTTCGATGTCCCTGATGCAAAGGACAAGATTTGCGGGGTTACGGTGCTTGGAGATCTTGACCTTGCCGCAGAAAAAATGCTCGCCAATTCAGACCGATGGCTTGAACCCGCAGTATTCAGCAGAGACATCATTGACTTGGCAATGATGCGCGCCAGCCGAAAGTTGCTCTCGGCTGCTGTAGAAAAAGCGGAGCTTGCCTATGGCGCGGCCGTCAAACGAGATATCGAAAGAGCTATTGATCGTGTGCTTAACCAGCCGGGCTGGCTTGGCCGCTGCATGGAAGCCATGGCGATCAGCGAGCCCAAGGCAGCCGTGTTGCAGCGCATCGTGAAACTGGGGCGCGACGTGATCGGGCCGGGCAGTCTGCTGGTAGGGCGCAGGCAGTAGCGGGTTATGCGGGCGCAGCGGCCAGCCGGCAGGTCCGGGCCAGCGTGTTGAGCTCTTCAAAGCACCGGCAATAGGTAGCGTCGCTGCGGCGCAGGCGGTGCTCCACCACCATCTCTTCGCAGGCCGCCCAGCACTGCTCCACCGTGCGGCGCCAGTTGCGCAAAAACAGCGTCGGGTCGAATAGCTGGCCATCGACCAGCTGGCCTACCAGGTCGAACTGGCGCGCTACGGTCTGCGCCGCTTGCTGGTCGGCGGCGGCCCACTGGCCAAACGGTTTGCGCTCGGCCACGTCGTAAAACAACGCGCATACGCGCTCGCGGGCCGCAATGCCCAAGTCTGTCTGCAGGATGTCGTTGATGCGCAAAAACGCGTCCAGGTTCAGCGCACGGGTCGACTGCTCGAGTTGGCGCGTGCCCTCTTGTAATTGGCGGCGTTGCAGCAGCACGGTGATCAGCAGCACCAGAAAGCCGCTGAAGCTCAATATGGGGTTGAGCGTTCCGCCAAAATAGTCGCCTAGCTGGCCGAGTGCTGCGGCGCGTGTTTCGGTGTCAGCGCTTTTCAGCCATTCACTGGAAATGGCCCACTGGTTGTCCAGCACCAGGCTGTGATACGTAAAGCTCACCAGCATGATCGCCAGCATCAGCGCCAGCACGACCACTGCCCCCAGAAGAATTGCCAGTTGCGTTGAGCGGTCTTCAGGGCGGTGTTGTTTCATGTTTGCCTGCCATCGTGGGGATGGAGGCAAATTATCACCGTGCCGGTCAGTCGCGCCTGCGGCGGCGAACCATCAAGCCCATGGCCGCCAGGCCGCTGAGCATAAGAGCGTAGGTTTCGGGTTCGGGCACGGCTGCCGCAAAGCCCAGTCCGATATCCAGGGACGAATCGCGAACACCGGTTCCGGTGGCCACCAGTCTGTAGGTTCCCGGGCCGATGGCGCTGGCAAAGGTCGAGTGGGCAAACCCACCCAGAATGCCAACGAATGCGTCTGACGCAACCAGGTTGTTTTGCGAATTGAAGATGTCGATGTTCACGCCGATAAGCCGCGGGCCGGTACCAGTCGCCGTTGAAATCATCCACGCGGCCCCACCACTGAAGCTGGTTATGCCGGCCCCCAATGAGAACGTGACCGACTGCGACATCGCGCCGGTTTCCTGTGTTACCAGGGTGTCTATAAACAAGGTGTCGTTGGCGGCGAGTAGCGGTGACACCGTGGCAGCGGCCGTTAGTCGATTGAACAGCACACTCTGCGTGGTGGCGTGCGCCTGTGTGGCCAAAGCGCCACATCCCAAAACCACTGCCGCCGCTATGTTGGAGAGTCGAGTAAAAGTCATGGAGCTTCCTTGGGGTTGAATGGGGCGCAAGAGCCAAATTGCCGACGCCACCAGCGTCAAGTCTGGTAATTCGCGTTCTCACGCTGCGTAGGACAGTGCCGCATGGTGTTGTGGGAGACAGCCGCGCTGGTGTCAGGCGTGGTGATAACCAGTCTGCGAATCCAGGTCCTGAGATCTGGCTACTTTTTCGCTGACAATCCGTAGCAACTCAAATCAAGAGGACCAAACACATGGCAATCCTGGTAACCGGCGGTGCCGGGTTCATCGGCAGCAACTTTGTGATCGACTGGCTGGCCGGGTCGGATGAGCCGGTGGTCAACCTTGACAAACTCACCTATGCCGGCAACCTGGAGAACCTGGCCTCACTGTCGGGCGATGCGCGGCATGTGTTTGTGCAGGGTGACTTTGGTGACGCGGCGCTGGTGGGCGCACTGCTGGCCAAACACCAAGTGCGCGCTGTGGTCAACTTTGCGGCCGAGTCGCATGTAGACCGCTCGATCCACGGGCCGGGCGCGTTTGTCCAGACCAATATCGTCGGCACGTTCAACCTGCTGGAGTCCATCCGGGCTTATTGGGGTGGACTGGACGCACCGGCCAAGGCGGCTTTTCGGGTGCTGCATGTATCTACCGACGAGGTCTATGGCAGCCTGGCCAAAACCGACCCGGCCTTCACCGAGCACAACCGCTACGAGCCCAACAGCCCCTACTCTGCCTCCAAGGCGGCCAGCGACCACCTGGTGCGGGCCTACCACCACACCTACGGCCTGCCGGTGCTCACCACCAACTGCTCCAACAATTACGGGCCCTACCACTTCCCGGAAAAGCTGATTCCGCTGATGATCGTGAACGCGCTGGCTGGCAAACCGCTGCCGGTGTATGGCGATGGCCAGCAAATCCGCGACTGGCTCTACGTCAAGGACCATTGCAGCGCCATCCGCCGCGTGCTGCAGGCCGGGCTGGTGGGCGAAACCTACAACGTGGGCGGCTGGAACGAAATGCCCAACCTCGACATCGTGCACACCGTATGTGCTTTGCTGGACGCACTCAAGCCACGCGCCGACGGCAAGCCCTACAAAGAGCAGATCACCTACGTGACCGACCGGCCTGGCCACGACCGGCGCTACGCCATCGATGCGCGCAAGATAGAGCAGCAGCTCGGCTGGACGCCGGCCGAAACCTTCGATACCGGTATCCGCAAAACGGTGCAGTGGTACCTGGACAACCAGGCCTGGGTGGCAAACGTACAAAGCGGTGGTTACCGCGACTGGGTTGCCAAACAATACGGTGCGTCCGACCGGGTGGCGAACGCATGAAGATCCTGCTGCTGGGCCGCGGTGGGCAGGTAGGCTGGGAGCTGCAGCGCAGCCTGGCTGTGCTGGGCGAGTTGGTGGCGCTGGACTTCGACCCGGCTGGCAATCCGCACGGCTTGTGCGGCGACTTCAGCAACCTGGCTGGCCTGGCCGACACCGTGCGCCGGGTCGCGCCCGACGTAATCGTCAATGCCGCAGCTCATACCGCCGTCGACAAAGCCGAGAGCCAGGTCGAGTTTGCGCGCAACCTGAACGCACTGGGTCCGCAAGTGCTGGCTACCGAGGCGCAACAGCTCGGTGCCTGGCTGGTGCACTACTCCACCGACTACGTGTTTGACGGCAGCGGCAACACGCCCTGGCGCGAAGACGACGCCAAAGGCCCGCTCAATGTGTATGGCCAGACCAAACTCGAAGGCGAGCTGGCGGTGGCCACCTGCGCCCGCCACCTGACGCTGCGCACCAGCTGGGTCTACGGTGCGCGCGGCGGCAACTTTGCCAGGACCATGCTCAAACTGGCGCAGCAGCGCGATGCGTTATCGGTCATCGACGATCAGTTTGGCGCGCCGACGTCGGCCGAGTTGCTGGCCGACGTAACGGCGCACGCCTTGCGCGCGGCCATGGCCCGCCCCGGGATGGCTGGCCTGTACCACTGCGTGGCAGGCGGCGAAACCAGCTGGTACGGTTATGCCAGTTACGTGCTGGAGCAGGCGCAGCTTTTGGGCTGGGCACTCAAGGCCGGGCCGGCCCAGGTTGCTGCGGTGCCCACCACGCATTACCCTACCCCAGCCCGCCGGCCCCTCAACTCGCGCCTGGACACCACCCGGTTGCAGCAGACCTTCGGGCTGCAGTTGCCGCACTGGCAGGTGCAGGTACAACGCATGATCCAGGAAATCACCCCAACCGAGCCATGACACCAGCCACACCACACGCTTCCATGCCAGCCACCAGTAGCCGCAAAGGCATCATCCTCGCTGGCGGCTCGGGCTCGCGCCTGTACCCGGCCACCCAGGCGGTCAGCAAGCAGCTGCTGCCGATCTACGACAAGCCGATGATTTATTACCCGCTCAGCACGCTGCTGCTGGCCGGCATCCGCGACGTGCTGGTCATATCCACCCCGCAAGACACACCGCGATTCACGCAGTTACTCGGCGACGGCAGCCAGTGGGGCATGCACCTGACCTATGCCGTGCAGCCTTCGCCCGACGGGCTGGCGCAGGCGTTCCTGATTGGCGAGAAGTTTCTGGGCGACGCCCTGAGTGCGCTGGTGCTGGGCGACAACATCTTTTATGGCCACGACTTTGCGCGCCTGCTGCACAACGCCGACCGCAAGACCGATGGTGCCACCGTGTTTGCGTATGCGGTGCAAGACCCGGAGCGTTATGGCGTGGTGGAATTCGACGCGGCCGGCTGCGCCATCAGCCTGGAAGAGAAGCCGGCGCAGCCGAAGTCGCGGTATGCGGTGACCGGCCTGTATTTTTATGACAGCCAGGTGGTCGAGCTGGCCAAACGTGTCAAACCCTCGGCGCGCGGCGAGCTGGAGATCACCGACCTGAACCGCCTGTATCTGGAGCAGGGCCGGATGGACGTGCAAACCATGGGCCGCGGTTATGCCTGGCTCGACACCGGCACCCACGAGTCGATGATGGAGGCGAGCCAGTTCATCCACACCATCGAAAATCGCCAGGGGCTGAAAGTGGCAGCGCCCGAAGAGATTGCCTGGCGCCATGGGTGGATCAGCGATGTGCAGCTGGAGCGGCTGGCGCAGCCACTGGCCAAATCGGGCTACGGCCAGTACCTGCTGCGCCTGCTGAAAGAAAAGGTGTTCTGATGCAGGTGACGCCGTGCCGGATACCCGACGTGTTGCTGCTGGAGCCGCGTGTCTTCGGCGACGAACGCGGGTTCTTCATGGAGAGCTTCAACCAGCGTGCTTTCAATGCGGCGACCGGGCTTGACCTGCAGTTTGTGCAGGACAACCACTCGCGCTCGGCGCGCAACGTGTTGCGCGGCCTGCATTACCAGGCGGTGCAGCCGCAGGGCAAGCTGGTGCGGGTGGTGGCCGGCGAGGTGTTTGACGTGGCGGTGGACATCCGGCGCAACTCGCCCACGTTTGGCCAGTGGGTGGGCGAGCTGCTTTCTGCCACCAACAAGCGGCAACTGTGGGTACCACCGGGGCTGGCGCATGGTTTTCTGGTGCTGTCTGACACCGCCGACTTCCTGTACAAAACCACCGACTACTACGCACCCGAACACGAGGGCTGCATCGCCTGGAACGACGCCACACTTGCCATCTCCTGGCCGACGCGCGGCGAGACACCGCTGCTGTCGGGCAAGGATGCTGCGGGCAAGGCGTTTCTGCACGCCAACCTGCCGGGCTGACGCCAT
>JANOCN010000016.1:0-2392 GCA_031412185.1 Betaproteobacteria bacterium
TACCCGAACCACCTTGTTCGACTTGAGATCTAGGAACTCAAGCAGGTTTTTCCGGGCGGTGCAAACATCAAGCACGATCTGCGCCAAATGGAGAATCTATTTGCAACTTGTTGTTTTTATTTAATAATTTGTGAGCACAGGGTCGGGACATGCGTTCGTCCCATTAATCTTCTGGGCTTACTGTAAGAAGATTCGACTCAATTGGAGTATCACTCGGGCTTGATGCCCGCAGCGCTGATGACCTTGCTCCAGCCCTCCAGTTCGCTTTTCACAAACTGCGTGTAGGCCTTGGAGCCCTGTACCGGCACCACGAAGCCGACCGACTCCATGCGCTGCCTGATCGCGGGCGACTGCATCGCACTGGTCAGGGCGGCTTCGATCTTGTCGACAATCGGTTGCGGCGTGCCTTTGGGTACTGACAGGCCGGACCACGACAAGGCCTCGAAGCCCGGGTAACCGAGTTCGGAGATGGTCGGCACATCCGGGTAGAGCGGGTTGCGCTGCTTGCTGCTGACCGCCAGTGGGCGCAGCTTACCTGCCTTGATATGCGGCAGCGCAACGTCCTGGTTGATGAACATCATGGGAATCTGGCCGCCGAGAATATCAATCATCATCGGGCCGCCACCCCGGTACGGAATGCCCACCATGAACAGGCGCTTGCAATCCTTGGCCTCCGCCGGGCACTCGCTGACCGTCTGTTTGAGCAGCTCCATCGCCATGTGGCCCGAGGCCGCATGGGTGAAGCCGTAGCTGAGCTTTCCAGGGTTGGCTTTGCCGTAGTCGATCAGCTGCTGGAAGGTCTTGAACGGTGTGTCTGGATGCACCACCAGCAGGTTCGGTCCGGAATGGACCTGCGAGATATGGATGAAATCGCGCATGCTGTCATACGCCAGCTTGGGGTTCAGGCCATGCGCCACCGCGCTCTGGCCTACCCCCGTCTGCACCAGGGTGTAGCCGTCTGGCGCGGCCTTGGAGCCGCGTTCCGTGCCTATTACGCCCCCGGCCCCACCCAGGTTTTCCACCAGCACCGGTTGCTTGAGTATTTTGGTAAGTTCGTCGGCAATCATTCGCCCCATGACATCACTGGTGCCACCCGGGGGGAACGGTACGATGAGTTTGACCGGTTTGTTGGGGTAATCGCTTTGCGCCAGCGCCGGCCAAGGCGCGAGCAGCAGCGCTGCAGCAGCCAGGAGGGGAAGAAGTCGTCGTTGCATGGTTGTCTCCTTGTGTGACCGAAGTATGACGCTATTGCAGGGGTATCCGTGGTCACCGGTCAACAACTTGCGCTCGCGTCGGGAAACGGCTTCAGCCACCTGCATGCGGAAACCGTGAGAAACGCGGCTCGGGCAGACCGCGCACGCCGACCTCAATGGCAAATACAGCACCGCTGTCACCTACCGGCGCACCGGCCGGTTGGATGGAGGTGACAAACAACACATCGAGCAGCGGCCCGCCAAAAGCGCACATGGCGGGTTTGGGTACCGGCAGGTGCAGCGACGAGACCAGTTTCCCCGACGGATCGAAGCGGTGTATTTGGCCTGCATCGTTGCCGCAGATCCAGTAGTGGCCCTGTGCGTCCACGGCGGCACCGTCCGGCCGACCGGGTAGCGGTGCCATATCGACAAAGTCGCGGGGTGCGCCGATGTGGCCCTGCGCAAGGTCGAAGTCAAACGCCCAGATCTTCTGCACACTGGGGTGCGAATCCGAGAAATACAGAGTGCGGCCATCCGGACTGAAGGCCGACCCGTTTGGTGTAACAAGGCCCTCGCGGTGCGGCCCCGTCAGGCCGCGCTCGTCCAGGCAGTACCAGGCACCCACCGCTGCGCCCGGCGCCATGTCCATACACATGGTGCTGACCCAGAACCGGCCGCTCGCGTCGCAGCGGCCATCGTTGAAGCGCATATTTGCACGGGGATGCCGGAGGGCGGCCAGTTGGCGACTGGCAACCGCCGGCGGTGCCAGCAGTTCGATGGCGAATACGCCGGTTTCCATGGCCGCAACCAAACCCCCACGCGCACTCAAGGCGATGCAGCCCACACGCTCAGGCGTGTCCCAGGTTTCCTGTGTCTGGCGTGCCCAGTCGAACCGGTGGATATGTCGGCCTTGAATGTCCACCCAGTAGAGCGCCTGCGCAGCAACGTCCCACACCGGCGACTCGCCTACGCGGTCGCGACTGCTGGAAATTATTCGCGGGTTAGACATGGCAGTTCCGGCACTTACTCGAACGGCCCCATGCGCACGAACGCGCCGCCCTGGTGCTGCACTGCCGGGTCGCTTAGATCAGGCGCTGGTGTGCGGGCAAAAACTGCCTCACGAAACACATCCGAGCTGTCTTTCGCAACGTAGCCCAGGTGCCGCGCATGGGTGTTGTCCCACCAGGTTGCGGCGTTGT
>JANOCN010000017.1:0-4345 GCA_031412185.1 Betaproteobacteria bacterium
GTTTCGGGGCTACGGGTGGACGCCGCTGTACGTGGAAGGGCATGAACCAGCGCTGATGCATGCGGCGATGGCGACGGCACTGGATACGGCGGTGCAACAGATTCAATCGATCCAGCACGAAGCCCGCGTGTCGGGCAACACCACGCGGCCGCGCTGGCCCATGATTGTGCTTCGTTCGCCCAAGGGCTGGACGGGCCCCAGGTTGGTGGATGGGCGGCAGATCGAAGGCACGTTCCGTGCGCACCACGTACCGCTGTCCGACCCCGGCGCACACCCCGAACATCTGCACATGCTGGAGCAGTGGCTGAAGAGTTACCGCCCCGAAGAACTGTTTGATGCCCAGGGCCGCCTGTTGCCGGAGCTGGCCGCGCTGGCGCCCAAAGGTGCAAGTCGCATGGGGGCCAACCCGCACGCCAACGGCGGCATGTTGCTGCGCGATCTGCGCCTGCCTGACTTTTGCGCCTATGCCGTGGACGTGCCGGTGCCGGGCAAGCGCGGCATCGGCGACACCCGCGTGCTCGGGCCGTTCCTGCGTGACGTAGCCACGCTCAACGATGGGCAGCAGAACTTCCGGGTATTTGGCCCGGACGAGACCTTGTCCAACGGATTGGGTGCGATGTTCGAGGCCACCAGCCGCCAATGGTCGGGCGCTCTGGTGGAAGGCGACGAATTTCTTGCGCGCTCGGGCCGCGTAGTGGACTCGATGCTCAGCGAACACCAGTGCCAGGGCTGGCTGGAAGGCTACCTGTTGACCGGCCGCCATGGGCTGTTCAACTGCTACGAGGCGTTCATCCACATCATCGATTCGATGTTCAACCAGCACGCCAAGTGGCTCAAGGTGACAGCGCAATTGCCATGGCGTCGGCCAATTGCGTCGCTCAACTACCTGCTGGCGTCACACGTCTGGCGGCAGGACCACAACGGTTTCACGCACCAGGATCCGGGTTTTCTGGACATTGTGGTGAACAAGAAGGCCGAGGTGGTGCGGGTGTATCTGCCACCGGACGCCAACTGCCTGCTGTCGGTGATGGACCACTGCCTGCGCAGCCGCAACTATGTGAATGTGGTGGTGGCCGGCAAACATCCTGCGCCGCAGTGGCTGGACATGGATGCTGCCGTGCGGCATTGCACGGCCGGCATCGGTATCTGGCAATGGGCCAGCAACGACCAGAAGGTGACACCCGATGTGGTGATGGCATGCTGTGGCGACGTGCCGACGCTTGAGACACTGGCGGCGGTGTCGATCCTGCGGGCCGAGTTGCCCACGCTGAAGATCAGGGTGGTCAACGTGGTCGACCTTATGCGCCTGCAATCGCATGACGAACACCCCCACGGTTTACCCGACCGAGAGTTCGACGAGCTGTTCACCAGCGACAAACCGATTATTTTTGCCTTCCACGCCTACCCGGCGCTGATCCACCGGCTGACCTACCGGCGCACCAACCACCGCAACCTGCATGTGCGGGGCTACGAGGAAGAAGGCACCATTACTACGCCGTTCGACATGACGGTGCGCAACCGGCTCGACCGTTTCCACCTTGCCATGGCTGCGATTGACCGCATGCCGCAGACCGGCGCACCCGGCCTGCACCTGAAACAGCAACTACAGGCCAAGCTTTTTGAGCACCGGCAGTACATCAACCGGTACGGTCAGGACACGCCCGAGATCCGCGACTGGCAATGGCCATGGTAAGCAGCGCTGCCCGCGGTGGACCGAATGCGCCGCGCTTACTTCAATCCTGCGGGTCTGCGCCGAGCAGGTGGGTGTGCCCGGCGGTGCGGCGCAGCTGCTCCAGTGACTGCACACACTCGCGGATACGTGTGGCCGCGAGGCTACCAATTGGGATTTCCGTCAAATCCTGACCCGGCTCGTGGATCGCTGTAGGCAATTCGGCGGCAGTTTCAAGGAGCCGGCTGATTACGGCGCGAAACAGAGTGTCCCAGTCTTGCCGCGCGACGTCAGTTGCTGCCTTGTTGAATACAGCGGTGCTGGTAGCTGGTGTGTGCGGCCCTTGAGAGAGCAAGCGACCACTCGTGCTTGCGGGCGACAGCATGCCATCGGGGCGCGGTACGCCTGAATGCGAAGTAAGAAGATCGGGTTGTGTCATTGGTAGCCATGGATTTTCACCTGCCCAAGTGGACAGCGTCTGTACGGCAACGCACATAGCCGTTACTAAAGGTAAAACTTCTTGCCGCTGCGTGCGTCAGCGCACAGACGCGTTGTGTAACGCGCTTCCACACTGGCCCGTCGAAACTCCCCGAATAAGGTACAACCATGTTACGCAACACCAATGCTTTGCTCGAATACGCCATTGAGGCCGCCGACGGCACCATTGGACACGTCAAAGACCTCTACTTTGACGACCAGTCCTGGGTCGTGCGGTATCTGGTGGTGGATGCCGGTAGCTGGCTGTCCAGCCGAAAGGTGCTGGTCTCGCCCATAGCTGTGACCCAACCGGACTGGCAAGCGAAACATCTGCGCGTGTCGATGACGAAGGAGCAGGTGCGCAACAGCCCGGATATCGACACCAACAAGCCGGTGTCGCGGCAGCACGAAGAAGCCTACCTCAGCTACTACAACTACCCCCATTATTGGGGCGGCACCGGGTTGTGGGGCGGTGAGATGGTTCCGGGCCTGATGGTTCCCGGCATGGGTGGCCCGACGGATGCCCCGATCAGGCGCCCGCGCGAGACCAAAGAGACCCTGACGCAGGCCGGTGCAGCCGAGCGCGCGCAGGGAGATCCGCATTTGCGTAGCTGCAACGAGGTGACCGGGTACCACATCCATGCCAGCGACGGCGACATTGGCCATGTGCAGGGGTTGCTGGTGGACGAGCAGAGTTGGGCTATCCGCTATATGGTGGTGGACACCAGCAATTGGTGGATCGGCCACAAGGTGCTGATCGTGCCGCAATGGATACAGGAAGTAAGCTGGCAGGACGCGAAGGTCACGGTGGACGTAACCCGCCAGGCGGTTCAGGATGCGCCGCCGTACCAGCCCGAAGTTCAGTTTGACCGCTTTCGCGAAGCCGACATCTACAAACACTACAAACGCGTCGGGTACTGGGACGGTATGTGATTTTCAGGCTAGGTGGCTATTTCAGTTTACCCAGCGCGACCCGGAATTCCTCCAGGCGGGTTTCATACGCATCAGCTTCACCGTAGTTCAGAAAGCGCTTGTAGCGCGCGTGGGTGCCCAGGATTTTGTGGGCGTGTTTGATCGGGCAAAAATACTCTTCGGTGCGGGCCAGTATCTCTGCCATGTAGCCCATCAGCCCGTTACCGTATTCGCAATAGGTGCAATGGAATTTTTCGATCAGGTTGAGATAACCCAAGTGGCGCCGGTCAAACACCAGGTAGTCGGCCCGGCGCACCTTGGTAATGCCGTAGATCGGGAAACAAGCCCATTGGTAGAAGCTGACGCACAGGTCCAGCATCAACAGCGGAACAACCATTCCGTAGATGAGCGGCCCGGTGATCAGGTTTTGCGGCCGGTTGGTCACCAGCCAGCGGAAGAAACTGGTCTTGAGCTTGCGGTGGGCCTCCTTGACCGAACGCTCGAATTCAATGCGTTTGCCCTTGATCTGGAAGAACATCCGGCTCTCCTTCTCGTGCACCGCCGTGCGCAGGTCGTCCTCAAGCGCGGCCATCTGTTGCAGTATCTGGTTGATTCGGTCATTCATGGCGTTAAGCATACGCCCATGGGTGTTTATCTGAATCCAGCGCCGTGCCGGGCCACCGGCATTTCGTTCGACGAGCCGTTGGACGCTGGTTGGCGCGACGCCATGATGGCATGACCACCCGCGTGCCTACACCAGTTCCAGTGCCCGCGACGTCAGGGGAGTGGTGTTGGTTTGCGTTTGATCAAACGAAACTGCCAACCGTGATTCCACAATGCCATTTTTGACTGCGCACTTGCGTGAAACCCAAGGAATCCCGATGCCACAACAAATGCCAGCCGCCGTCGTAACGCAATTCGGACAACCCCTAGAGCTGAGGGAGTGGGATGTTGACGACGGCATACTCGCGCACCCGACCCGCCTTCGTGCCGACGGTGGCGACGTACCGTCACGCGTGGTGTTCGGCTTCGCAGTGGGGCGTGCGTAATCATGGCCTACGCTACATTGATGGTGCATCTGGAACTCGGGCGCTCCAACGCGGGGCTGCTGCAAGTCGCGGGCGACCTGGCAGAGCGTTGTGCGGCGGGTGTGATCGGAATCGCGGTCTGCCAGCCGATGCAGATGGTGTACGCCGAGGGTTATGTTCCGGCTGAAGTTTATGAGCAGGACAACAGCCAGCGGCAGCAGGAAATGCGCGCGACCGAGGCGGAGTTTCGCGTGGCGCT
>JANOCN010000018.1:0-5291 GCA_031412185.1 Betaproteobacteria bacterium
CCCACAAACCCATGTTTTGCAACATGTTCAGCAGCAGCCCGGCGAGCAGGCTGCCCCAGATGAAGAACGGGTTGGCCGGCAGCAGCAACTGCTGGCCCTGGCGCATGATCATTTCAACGCTCCGGCTGGCTTCATTTTTTAGCTGCTTTCCTGCCGGTGGCTGCCGGAAGCTCGAGCGGTGGGCGGGACGCGATCTGGTCGGACACCGGCTGCAAAACCATCACATGGGCGGTACCAGACACCAGCGCCACGGGACGCAGATGGATGCGCGCAAACGCAGAGTCCACGCGCCGCTCCACCTTGTCCACCCGCGCCACCGGCAAACCGGCCGGATACACACCGTCAACCCCGCTGGTAGCCAGAATGTCGCCCGCCTGCACATCGGAGTTCGCAGCCATGAACCGCAGCTCCAGCCCACCTATGTGTATTGACGGGTCGCCAAATGCAACACCACGGGTCCCGGTGCGGGTGTTCAGCACGGGGATCGCCTGGTCGCGGTCGGTGACCAGGGTCACCTCGCTGACCGACGTGTAAACACGCGTGATCTGGCCCAGCACGCCGGTCTCATCGATCACCGGCGAACCGGAAACCACGCCATCGACCATGCCCTTGTCGATGACTACCTTGCGGCTGAACGGATCGGCAGCGTCATACAGCACCTGGGCCACCCGCGACGGCGTGGCAATGCGCTCACGCAGCTCCAGCAGCTTGCGCAGCCGGGAATTCTCAAGCAATAGCTGTTCGACCTGGTTCGCCTTCAAAGACTGCTGGCCCAGGCGCTGGCGCGCTTGCTCCTGCGCGTCCTGCGAGGCTTGCAAGCTCTGGAAATATCCGGCCCCCGATTTGACCGACCCCACCACTTGCAGCACCAGCCACTGCACCGGATACAAGGCGCTCGCCACCACGGCACGCAATGGCTGGGTCACCCGAAAACGCGCGTCTGCCACCATCAGGAACACTGCCAACGCGCTACACACGGTGAATTTGGACAGCGCCGATGGCCCCTGCCGGAAAAACGGAGGGGGCGTTCTGTCAAGGGTACCGAGCGGCATGGCTGCGTATTGTCTCTTGTTGGCGACTGTTTATGGGTCGCCAGCACAGTCAAGACGCCGCTTTTTTGGCTACTCGCTGGTGAAAATGGAACCCAGCCGGTCCATGCGCTCCAGCGCAATGCCGCAGCCGCGCACCACACACGTCAGCGGGTCTTCGGCCACCAGCACGGTCAGCCCGGTTTCCTCAGCCAGCAGCCGGTCCAGATCACGCAACAGGGCACCGCCACCGGTGAGCATCATGCCGCGGTCTGCAATGTCGGCACCAAGCTCGGGCGGCGTCTGCTCCAGCGCGTTTTTGACGGCCGACACAATATTGTTCAACGGGTCGGTGAGTGCTTCCAGAATCTCGTTGGAAGACACCGTGAAGCTGCGCGGCACACCTTCGGACAGGTTGCGCCCGCGTACTTCCATCTCCTTGACCTCACTGCCGGGGAAGGCGGAGCCGATCTTCTTCTTGATCGCTTCGGCAGTCGGCTCCCCGATCAGCATGCCGTAGTTGCGCCGGATGTAGTTGATGATGGCTTCGTCAAACTTGTCGCCGCCGACCCGCACACTACCCTTGTAGACCATCCCGCCCAGCGAAATCACGCCGACTTCGGTGGTGCCGCCGCCGATATCCACCACCATCGAGCCACTGGCCTCGCTCACCGGCAGACCGGCACCGATGGCCGCCGCCATGGGCTCCTCGATCAGGTAGACGTCGCTGGCACCGGCACCCAGCGCTGACTCGCGGATGGCGCGGCGCTCGACCTGGGTCGAGCCGCAAGGCACACAGATGATGATGCGCGGGCTGGGCCGAAAAACGCTGCGCGGGTGCACCATCTTGATGAACTGCTTGAGCATCTGCTCGGTGACCGTGAAGTCTGCGATCACGCCGTCCTTCATCGGGCGTATGGCTTCGATATTGCCCGGCACCTTGCCCAGCATCGCCTTGGCTTCCTTGCCTACGGCCTGTATCGTTTTCTTGCCCTGCGGGCCACCCTCGTGGCGGATTGCCACCACTGAAGGTTCGTCCAGAACAATACCCTTATCGCGTACAAAAATCAGCGTGTTGGCGGTACCCAGATCAATTGCCAGGTCAGTGGAGAAATACTGACGGAATGCTCCAAACATCAAAATCCTCTCGGGCATGCCAGGCGCTTCGGCCTGTCATCGCCATATTTTTGCCAGCTCACAATGGGTCTAAATGGGTCAATTTCGCAGCAAAATCCGCAGGCTTCGGGATGGCGCGCAAAGGCGGGATAATACTCCATCGCCTGCCGTCAAAGTGCCGGAGCAGGTGCCGGGCAGCGATCCATCCAGTCAGTTTTCCTCCTGTTTCTCTCATGTCTTTGACACCTTCCGACATATCGCGCATCGCCCATCTGGCACGCCTGGAACTGGCCCCAGCCGAGAGCGAGCGCATGCTCAGCCAGCTGAACGGTTTTTTCGACATCGTGCAGCAAATGTGCGCAGTCGACACCACGGGAATCACTCCGCTGGCCCACCCGTTCGATACGATTGGTGACATTGCATTGCGCCTGCGCGATGACGTGGCCAGCGAGCCGGACAACCGGCAAGCCAACCAACGCAGCGCGCCCAAGGTCGAAGCGGGCCTGTTCCTAGTACCCCGTGTCATCGAGTAGCCGGATGACTTTGTCGACCACTGCACTGCATGACCTGAGCTTGGCGCAACTGGCCGACAGTCTGCGCCGACGCCAGGTCTCATCCGTAGAGGCCGCAGCGCACTTTTTGGAGCGGGCCAAAACCCATGAGGCGCTGGGTGCCTACGTGGCGCGTGATGAGGCGGTAACACTGGCGCAGGCCCGCCTGGCCGACCAACGCCTGGCCGCGGGCACGGCAGGGCCGCTGGAAGGTGTGGCGCTGGCGCACAAGGATATTTTTGTTACCCGTGATTTCCCGAGCACGGCCGGCTCGCGGATGTTGCGTGGTTATCGTTCGCCGTTTGACGCCACCGTGGTCGCCAACCTGGCGCGTGCCGGGGCGGTAACCCTCGGCAAACTCAACTGCGACGAGTTTGCGATGGGTTCCTCGAACGAAAACTCGGCCATCGCGCCTCTCGGCCAGGACCAGCCCGCTGCCGTGCAGAACCCGTGGAACACGGCCCATATTCCGGGCGGCTCGTCGGGCGCCAGCGCGGTTGCGGTGGCGGCACGCCTGGCCCCCGCCACCACCGGCACCGATACCGGCGGCTCGATCCGCCAACCGGCATCTTTCTGCGGCATTACCGGCATCAAACCGAGCTACGGGCGCGCATCGCGTTACGGCATGATCGCGTTCGCGTCCAGCCTGGACCAGGCCGGACCCATGGCACGCGGCGCCCAGGACTGCGCCTTGCTGCTCAATGCAATGTGTGGCCCGGACCTGGACCGGGACTCGACGTCGCTCGACCTGCCGCCAGAAGATTTCACGCGTCTGCTGGACAGCTCGCTACAAGGATTGCGCATCGGTGTACCCGAGGAATTTTTTGGTGCCGGGGTGGCCGATGACGTGCGTGCTGCACTGGAGGCAGCGCTGGCCCAGTTGGAGCGGCTGGGTGCCCGGCGTGTGCCGGTTTCGCTGCCGCGCACCGAACTCTCGATCCCGGTCTACTACGTCATTGCGCCGGCCGAAGCTTCCAGTAACCTGAGCCGTTTTGACGGCGTGAAGTTTGGTCACCGGGCCGCCGATTACAAGGACTTGCAGGACATGTACAGCAAGACCCGCGCACAGGGTTTTGGCGATGAGGTGAAGCGGCGCATCATGATAGGCACCTATGTGTTGTCACATGGCTACTACGATGCCTACTATCTGCAGGCGCAGAAAATCCGGCGTATGGTGGCTGACGATTTCCAGCAGGCATTCAAGTTGTGTGACGTGATTGCCGGCCCGGTGGCCCCTACCGTCGCCTGGAAAATCGGCGAAAAGAGCGACGACCCCGTTGCCAACTACCTGGCCGACATCTTTACCTTGCCCGCGTCCCTGGCCGGTTTGCCTGGCATGAGTGTGCCGGCCGGTTTTGGCGCAGGGGGTTTGCCGGTGGGGCTGCAGTTGATCGGCAACTACCTGCAAGAATCGAAACTGCTCAATGTGGCGCACCAGTTCCAGCTGGCGACCGATTTCCACATGCGCAAGCCGCACGGGTATTGAGCATGGGACCGCTGACACCAACCACTGCGCCGCCAGCTCCGCATGGTGCCCAGCCTGCGCGCAAGTCTCTGCTGGTGCAGGGCTACGAAGTCGTCATCGGCTTCGAGACCCACACCCAGCTGTCAACCCAATCGAAGATATTCAGCCGCGCATCGACCGCCTTTGGCGCCGCTCCCAACACCCAAGCCTGCGCCGTCGATCTGGCCTTGCCGGGCACCCTGCCGGTGATGAACAAAGGTGCCGTGCAACGCGCGATCCAGTTCGGCCTGGCGATTGGAGCGTTTATTGCGCCACGCAGTGTGTTTGCGCGCAAGAATTACTTCTACCCCGACCTGCCCAAGGGCTACCAGATCAGCCAGTTCGAGATACCGGTGGTGCAGGGTGGCCAGGTCGAGTTTTACCTGGACGGCGAAAAGCGTTCGGTGCGGCTGGTACGCGCGCACCTGGAAGAAGACGCCGGCAAGTCGCTGCACGAAGACTTCGCTGGCCAGTCGGGGATTGACCTGAACCGGGCCGGCACACCCTTGCTCGAGATCGTCACCGAGCCCGACATGCGCTCAAGCGCCGAAGCCGTGGCCTACGCCAAGGAGTTGCACAAGATCGTGACCTGGATCGGCATCTGCGACGGAAACATGCAGGAGGGCAGCTTTCGCTGCGACGCCAACGTGTCGGTGCGCAAACCCGGTGCAGCGCTCGGTACGCGGCGCGAGATCAAGAACCTGAACAGCTTCAAGTTCATGCAGCAGGCCATCGACTACGAGGTGCGCTGGCAGATTAGCGAGATTGAAGACGGCCGCGCGATCCAGCAGGCCACCGTGTTGTTCAACGCCGACACGGGCGAAACACGCGCGATGCGTACCAAGGAAGACGCGGCCGATTACCGCTATTTCCCGGACCCGGATTTGCCGCCACTGGTGATTGCGGATGCGTGGGTGGAGGAGATTCGCGGTGCGATGACAGAGCTGCCGCGCGTGATGGCGGCGCGGTTTGTGGCCGACTACGGGTTACCCGAATACGATGCCAACGCACTCACGCAAAGTAAGGCGACAGCAGCGTATTTCGAGACCACGGCGCAGGCCAGCGGGCAGGCTAAGCTGGCCAGCAACTGGG
>JANOCN010000019.1:0-1961 GCA_031412185.1 Betaproteobacteria bacterium
GGTTTCGATCATGGCCAGCGACATGATCTGGTCGTCTGCCTGGTCGAGGTAATCGGCACCGCCATACAACAAGCCGCGCGCTGGACCGAAACTGCGCGCTCCGCGCGGTGGGTAACGACAACTGCGTGCGAAGAACGCCGCTTCATCCACGCTGTCGATCAGTGGACAGATGATGCCGTACGCGCCGGCGTCGAGCAACTTGTTGATTTCTGCCAATGTGGAGCCAGCACAACGCGCAAGCGGCACCGCGGGTGTCGCCGAAATGGCTTGCAGCAATTGCACGGCCAGGTCAAAGCCCATAGGCGCATGCTGCAGGTCGACGGTGACGGAGTCGAAGCCGCTGTGACCCAGCACTTCGGCCAGATAGCCGCTACCCATCGACACCCAGGCGTTGACCGCAGTGCGCTTTTCAGTCTGCAGCTGCTTGAGTTTGTTCGGACGCATGCCGGTTCTCCATTTGGTAGGAATAGTGGGTCGGTTTGCGTCTCACACAGCCGCAAGCGCCAGCACTTCGGTGGGCGCGATGTAGCCATCCGGGTCGATCGCCCAGCCGGCTTTTGCCGCGTTCTGGCGCACATCGGCAGACCATTCGACGCGCGTCCGGCTTTCGCTGCCGGTGATCAGCAGGACCTCACCTGGTCCGCGCGCGCAGCGCAACGAGCGCCAGACGCCAGGAGGAATCGACACCACCGTGCCCGGCTCGACCTCTACATCGTGGGCCTGCACGCCGCGATTCACGGTGAGCAACCAGCCGCCCGACTTCACCAAAATGGCCTGGGTGTTGGCGTGCCGATGCTGAAGCAGGCCGTTGTCGGTCGGCGCGCGCATCCACTCCAACGTGAAGCCGTGCGGATTGACCACGGGTGGCGTCATGTCCCGGTCTTCGGTCAGGCCGAAACCGATCACTGGCGCCATCAGCTTTTGCCCGCCGTCCAACACGCTGTCGAGCAGCGGCCGAGCATGCCATTGAAGTGTGTCGTGCTTGACGATGCGGCGCGCCATCTCCTGTGGCGTGTAACTTCGCAGACGGGCGATTTGTTGCGCGGCCATCGGCGGCATGATCCTGTCAGCTGGCACATCGGGTGTCTTGTGCAGGTCGATGAGTGTGTTTTCCTTCGAAATCACGAGACCGGTTTCGCGCGCCTTCTGCAGGATCGACGGCGCCCAGATGACGCCACCGGTGACGTCGCGGCCCAGCATCGTGTACAGATACGCGTCGTCTCCACCCAGATTCGAGAAGCCGCGGAAGATCCACGGGGGGATGGTTGCCACGTCGCCTTCGCCGAAAGTTGCTTCCCCCTGTTCCCCCGCTGGCCCCCAGCGCAGCCGCCAGCTGCCAGCCCAGCAGATGAACACCTCGGCGGTGAAATGCATGTGCAGGTTGTTGGTCACTCCGTGCGGCATGCTGGCGCCACCAAGCCCAAAGCCATGGGGTTCACGCAGGTTGATGAAGGTGTCCGGGTTCTGGGAAACCCCCGCGCCGATGAGCTGGTAGTTGTACTTGGGTGTGGATCCGGGCACCCGCACGTCTACAAAGGCTTCGGGATCGGATTTCAGGTCCGTGCGCCGGATCACGCGCGCGCGCAGCTGTTCAGGGCTGAGGATGAGGTCGGTCAAGTGGTTCTCCATAGAGTCGAAATCGAACGGCCTGGCGCACCAGGACGTTCGTTGCGTGGCACCAGTGGCCGCAGACAATGGCCCATTCAGGTCGATTGCGACGATCGGTTTTCAAGCTGTCTGAGCCGGGTCTGCGAGGTCTTGTCGAACAGGTAGGTACGGTCGGCTTGTGCGGTGAAGGCCACGCGTTGTCCAAACGGTGCCTTGAAGTTCTTGTCGGCGCGTATCACCACCATCTGCTTGCCGTTGTTTACAGTCACCTGGGTGGCGTCGCCGATCAGCTCGACGGTGTAGATTTCGGCGTCCATATGGCCGCTTCCCACCGGCGCCAGCGCGATGTCTTC
>JANOCN010000020.1:0-1735 GCA_031412185.1 Betaproteobacteria bacterium
CCAGCCCAGCTACCATAGATCACGTCTTCCACTTCCTGGCGATTGCTGATGAACACTTTCAACAAGTCAGTCAGGTTGGGGGTGCTCCAGTCGCCCGCGATGTAACTCTCGGCGAAACCAATGTCGCCTGACCGGAGCGCGGCACCGCACACATTCCAGTTGCGCAGGGAAATCATGGCCCCATGCCGCTCACCACCAACCTGGGAGTTGCTGGTATCGCCGAAGAACTGCATCGAGCCGTCGGGCAGCTGCAAGGTCAGCGAACCGTGGCGCAGCCTGGCCAGCAATTGGAGAGCGGTGCGCGCGGCAGCTGGGGCGTTGTGCGGAACGGGCAAAGAGGAGGCAGTGGTGCTGTTCATGGCAGAAAGTGACGGGAGTTGGTTCGTTGTTTATCGGGTCACGGCGGACTCGGGCGCGGAAGGTTTCCGGTTGAATTTCACACGCTTGAGCCACAGCCGCGCAGCCTGAAGATGGATGCGCCCGACCACGCCGAGCGTCATGGCCGGGTAGCGCCACAAGGCATGGCGGATCGTCTGCGGGCTGATTGGCTGCAGGCGGCCGCTTACGCTGGTCTGCAGCAGCGCACCATCGCAGTCGTCGTAATCGATGCGCGCGACCGTCTTTTCTACCGTGTCGTGGGTGGCCCGCATGAAGCGGAAGCGGTAATTTCCTTCGACCTTCAGGAACGGGGACACATGAAACACCTTGGATGCCACCAGTTCGGTCCCAAACCTGGGTTGGTCCAGCAGGTAGCAGTGGCGCTCGCCAAAGGTGTTGTTGACCTCCACCACAATTGCCCGCAGCGAGCCACCGTCGTCCTCAGGAGCGCGGTGGCAGTACCAGAAGCTCACCGGTTTGAAGGTGTAGCCCAGCACGCGTGGATAACAATGCAGCCAGGCCTCTCCGGTGGCGTCCAGGATGCCTTCGCGCTGCAACAAGGCGTCCAGCCAGCCGAGGGCACCGCCTTGCGCCGGGCTGCGGCCGTCGCCATGGTCGCTGTCAAAGAAGCTCAGTGCGGCGCGCCGGTTGCAAGCAAGCGGGCTTCGGGCAGCCGGGTTGCGCGGGTCGTTCATCGAACGCAGCGGCAGCATCAGGAAATAGGTGGGGTACACGAAAGCATTGCGCGCCGGACGCAGCCGGGTGTGGCGCACGGTGCCAAAACCCAGCAGTGGCATGGCCCCGGTGGTGTTCACTGTTGCCCCCTTTGTGAACCCGCACGCAAGGCCAGAATTTGCTGCGCCACCGACTGGCCCGATTTCAACCCGTCCTCATGAAATCCGTAACCCATCCAGGCACCACAGAAGTAGGTGTCGCGCTGGCCCTGAATGGCGTTGAGCTGCTGCTGCGCCTGGATGGCGGCAAGATTAAAAACCGGGTGGGTGTACGCGTATTCGCCCATCACGAGACTACGCGGAATTTCACGTACCGGATTCAGTGACACCAGCACCGGCTGAGACCAGGGCAACGGCTGGAGCATGTTGAGAAGGTAGTGCAGGCACACCTGTTTGCCGTGGCCGGCAGCCCTGCCGGCACCCATGGAAGCCGGTGTTGCACTTTCATAGTTCCATGCCGCCCAGGCGGCTTTTCGGGTGGGCAACACGGTCGCATCCGTGTGCAGCACGGCCCGGTTGGGGTGGTACTTGATCGCCCCGAGTGCGTCGCGTTCGGCCTGGCTTGCATCCTGCAACAGGGCCAGGGACTGGTCGGAGTGCGTGGCCAGCACCACCTTGTCGAA
>JANOCN010000021.1:0-2402 GCA_031412185.1 Betaproteobacteria bacterium
AGTAGTCCCGGCCATGAATCCTGGCCGCCAGTTCCTGCACATCGGCCAAGCCCAGATTCAACCCCTGGCCAGCAAGCGGATGCACCGTGTGGGCCGCGTCGCCCGCCAACACCCAGCTTGCACCACCGGTAATTCCACACCAGCGCCGGGCTACCGACAACTGCAGCGGCCATGCGGCGCGTTCGCTTACCAGATGCAAGAGCCCCAACTGGTTTTCGCTGGCCTGGTGCAACTGCTGGGCAAACACTTCTGCGCTGGCAGCCATCAACTCCGCTTTGCGGCTCTCATTGACAGACCACACAACCGCCATCGAGTTCCCGGCATCTCCGTCCAGCGGCAAAAACCCCAGCACCTCGCCACCGGTAAACCATTGCCAGGCCGTTTGCGCGTGGGGGTGCTCGCAACTGATGCGCGCCGCTATGGCCCACTGGGCATACGGCGTCACGTCCTGCTCAACGCCAAATTGTTGCCCCGAGCTCCCGTTGGCGCCATCACACAACACCGTCAGGGTGGCATTTTGGGCCGCATCCAGCAATTCGATCTGCGGCTGAAACCGCACTGCCTCCTGAAGCTGGGCCTCCAAGGCAGGCACGTCCACGATCCAGGCCAGCGCGGGCACCCGGTTCTGCGCCGCCGCAAAATGGACCGTCGCCGCACCGGTTTCCTTGACGTGCATATTTGTCACCGCCGTAACGTGCGGGGAACCCGGCCAGCACCGCAGGCTCTCGAGCAAATCGCGCGACTTGTGGTTGAGTGCATAGGCACGCACATCGGCACTCAGGGTGGTGCTGCGAACCGCGGGTGCGACCAAGCCCACCCGCAGGCGCTCGCGCGCCAGCAGCATGGCCAGCGTGTGGCCAACAATGCCACCACCACGAATACATACATCCAGGGGTTTTGCCATCGTTGCGATTGTAGAAGCCGGTGCAAAATCGGGACTGCCAGTGCGGTTTCAACCTGACTCTGTTGCGACCCGGCCTGTCCAACAACCCGCCTCCCATCAAACTTGATTTTTACAGGCAGCCCTACCTTGAACCAAAATTGCGCCCCGACTTTCGACGTGTTGGCAACCATCAGCCGCCTTTTCGTATACCCGGTCAAATCCTGCGCTGCCGTTGAATTGCAGGAAGCCGTGTTGACTGATACCGGGCTGGACCTGGACCGCGCATGGATGGTAGTGGACGCGCAAGGAGATTTCGTTTCCCAGCGCGAGTTGCCGCGCATGGCGCTGATCAAACCGCAACTCAAGACACACGAAGTGGTGCTGCGTGCTCCCGGCATGCTGGCGCTGCACCTGCAGATCGATGTGGTCGAAAAGTCCACCCGTGCCAGGGTGTGGGACGACGTGGTCAACGCGTTTGACATGGGCGACCTGGCTGCGCAGTGGCTCAGCGATTTCCTGGCCCCCGGGTCGGCCAGCGGCCAGCCGCTGCCATACCGCCTGGTGCGCTTCGACCCGGAGCAGCGGCGTTTGTCGAGCCTGAAGTGGACCGGCGGCGCCGAGGCCCCGAACCAGTTTGCCGACGGTTTTCCGGTGCTGGTCACCAGCACAGCGTCGCTGGACGGGCTCAACCGTCGCCTGCAGGCGCAAGGCCATGAGCCGGTGACGATGGAGCGTTTCCGCCCGAATATCGTGTTGTCGGGCATCGAGGAACACGACGAGGACCGCATCCACGCCCTGCATATCGCGTCTGGCGGGGAGGCGGTGGTGCTGCGGCCCGTCAAACCCTGCGCGCGCTGCCCGATCCCCAACATCGATCCACAAACCGCCGAGAGCAGCCCGGTAGTGGGCGATATGTTGCAGAGCTACCGGCAGGACGCCCGGGTCGGCGGCGCCATCTCGTTTGGCATGAACGCCATCGTGGTCGAAGGTGATGGGCAGTTGCTGAAGGTCGGGCAGCAGGTACGAGGCAATTTCGTGTTTGACTAAGACGGATCGCGACGGCAATTTCCCGCCGGGCCGCTTCCAAGGGAAATTAGCCCCCGTGGGGGCAGCGCAGTACACGCAGTGACAAGCGTGGGGGCATTACACTGGCACCCTGATTTTTGGGGTAAGAAATGAGTCTGAAGTGTGGCATTGTGGGCCTGCCGAACGTGGGCAAGTCCACGCTTTTCAACGCCTTGACCAAGGCCGGAATCGCCGCCGAGAACTACCCCTTTTGCACCATCGAACCGAATGTGGGCATAGTCGAGCTTCCCGACGCGCGCCTTGCGCAACTGGCCACGATCGTAAAGCCCGAAAGGGTGGTGCCTGCCATCGTGGAGTTTGTCGACATTGCCGGCCTGGTGGCTGGTGCCAGCACCGGTGAAGGCCTGGGCAACAAGTTTCTGGCGCACATCCGCGAGACCGACGCCATCGTCAATGTGGTGCGGTGCTTTGAAGACGACAACGTGATCCACGT
>JANOCN010000022.1:0-3371 GCA_031412185.1 Betaproteobacteria bacterium
CACTGGATGGGCACCGACCATTTCGGGCGCGACATCCTGTCGCGGGTGCTGCATGGCGCGCGCATTTCGTTGCAGATCGGCTTTATGGTGGCGCTGATTACCGGTGCTGCGGGGGTGATGATTGGCGCCACGGCAGGCTACTTCCGCCGCTTCGACGGCCCCATCATGCGGCTGATGGACGCGTTCATGGCGTTCCCGTCGATCATCCTTGCCATTGCCATCAGTTCGGTACTGGGCGCGTCGGTGGTGAATGTGGTGATTGCGCTCTCGATAGCCGCCACGCCGCACACCGCACGTATCGTGCGCGCAGCCGTGATGGTGGTGCGCGAGATGGAATATGTCGAGGCGGCGCGCGCACTCGGTGCCGGCCATGCACGCATCTTGCTGCGCCACGTGCTGGCCAACGCCATGGCACCGCTGGTGGTGCGCATGACCTATGTGTTCGCAGTCGCCATCCTCAACGAAGCGGTGCTGTCGTTCATCGGCGTCGGGCCGCCGCCGCCCGCGCCGACCTTCGGTGCCATCATTGCCAATGGCCGCGACTTCATTGTCGCCGCGCCGTGGATCACGGTCGCCCCCGGTCTGGCGATCCTGGTGAGTGTGCTGGGCCTGAACCTGCTCGGCGATGGCCTGCGTGATGTGCTGGACCCGCGTATGGCGGTCGCGACCCGATGAATCATGCAGGCCCCTTGTTGCAGATCGAGCAGCTGACCACTGCGCTGGGCACCCATGGCCCGGAAATCCTGAGTGCCGTGGACCTGTCGTTGCACAGCGGCGAAGTGCTGGGTGTGGTGGGAGAGTCAGGCTCCGGCAAGAGCATGCTGGCCTTGTCCATCATGGGCTTGCTGCCGCCTGCCATCAAGGTTCGCGGCGGGCGCATTCTGCTGGAAGGGCGCGACCTGCTGGCGTTGCCGGCAGCGCAGATGCGTGCGCTGCGTGGCAAGGATATGGCGATGATTTTTCAGGAGCCCATGACCTCGCTCAACCCGGTGATGCGGGTCGGCCAGCAGATCGGTGAAGTGTTGCGCTGGCACCTTTCACTGCAAGGTGCGGCGGCGCGCGCGGAAGGCATTGCGCTGCTGCGCCGCGTGGAGATGCCGGACCCGGAGCGCCAGATCGACGCGTATGCACACGAGCTCTCGGGCGGCATGCGCCAACGCGTCATGATCGCCATGGCCCTGGCCGGGCGGCCGCGCCTGCTGATAGCGGATGAGCCCACCACCGCGCTGGACGTCACCATACAGGCGCAGATACTCGACCTGGTGCGCAAGCTGCAGCGCGAGAACGGCATGTCGGTGCTGCTGATCACCCACGATCTTGGCGTGATCGCCGAGATGTGCGACCGCGTCGCCGTGATGTACGCCGGTCGGGTGGTCGAGTCGGGTTCGGTGCTCGATATCTTTGACCGTCCGTCGCATCCGTACACCCGTGGCCTGCTGGCCTCGCGGCCCAAGATATCAGCCGGTGACGGTTGGCTCAGTACCATCGAAGGCACCGTGCCTGCGGTCGGGCAGTTGCCTGCGGGATGCAGTTTTGCACCACGCTGCCCGCTGGCGCGCGACGAATGCCAGGTGGTACCCCCGCTGCGCACCCTGATCGAAACACATCAAGTCGCCTGTGTGGTGCCGTTCGAGCCGGTGGCGCAGGAGGCGGTGGTATGAATTCCAGCAAACCACCACTCATTGAAGTACGTGGGCTGCGCAAATACTTCGAGCGGCCCCGCAGGTTTTTGACGGCTGCCGCGCCACCGCTGCGCGCGGTGGATGGCATCGACCTCCAGATCGCAGCGGGTGAGACGCTGGGCCTGGTGGGCGAATCGGGATGTGGCAAGTCCACCACGGGGCGTCTGCTGTTGCGCCTGATCGAGCCCAGCGGCGGCACCATCCTGCACCACGGGGAAGACATTACCCGGCTGGGCAGTACCGCCATGCGTGCCAAACGCCGCGCCATGCAGATTGTTTTCCAGGACCCGTATGGATCGCTGAACCCGCGTATGCGGGTGGGCGACATAATCACCGAGCCGCTGGTCATCCATGCGGTCGGTGATGCCCGCAGCCGTGCCGCACGCGTGTTGCAGTTGCTGGAGCTGGTGAGCCTGCCCACTAGCGCGCTGCAGCGTTATCCGCATGAGTTTTCGGGCGGCCAGCGTCAGCGGATCGGCATCGCACGGGCACTGGCGCTGGAGCCGGAATTCATCGTGGCCGACGAGGCGGTGTCGGCGCTCGATGTGTCGGTGCAGGCGCAGGTGATCAACCTGATGCGCACCCTGCAGCGCGACCTCAAGCTGACCTACCTGTTCATCTCGCACAACCTGGCCGTGGTGCGCAACATCAGCGACCGGGTGGCCGTGATGTACCTCGGGCGGATTGTGGAGGTGGCGTCTGCGCAGCAGCTATTCGCGCGGCCGTTGCACCCGTATACCCAGAGCCTGCTGGCGGCCTTGCCCAGCGACCACCCGTCGCAGCGCAAGACCCATGCCGCCATCCGTGGCGACATGCCCAACCCCAACACCATCGGTACCGGTTGCCGTTTTGCCAGCCGCTGCCCGCATGTGTTGCCGCGTTGCCAGGCAGAAGACCCGGCCCTGACCGCCTTGCAGGCCGGCCATCAAGTGGCCTGCCTGCGTGTCGCCGACGGCAGCCTGCCTGCCTGACCGGACACCCCAGTCCCTGAAAGGAGAATCGATGAAACCCGCTCCCCGCATCCTGGTTGCTGAATGTATGCAGGAGATATCCAGCTTCAACCCGCTGCAGTCGGGTTTTGATGCTTTTCACATAGAACGCGGGGATCAGATGCTGGCCCAGAAAGGGCTCAACACCGCGCTCGGTGGAGCCCTGGCGGTTTTCGAGGCAACCGGCCTGGAGCCGGTGCTGGCGATAGGCGCGCGCGCCGGGTCTGCAGGGCTGCTGTCTGCGGCAGGCTGGAAACAATTACGCACCGAGGTGCTGGACGCGGTCGCGACCCAGGCCCGGACGGGCGTGGACGGCGTCTATTTCTCGTTGCACGGTGCCATGGCAGCCGACGGCGAGCTGGACCCGGAAGGTGAGCTGTTGGCCGAGACCCGCAAGCTGGTGGGCAAAGACATACCTATCGTCATATCGCTGGATCTGCACGGCATCCTGACCGACCGCATGCTGCGGCACAGCGACGCCATCGCCGTCTATCACACTTATCCGCACGTAGATTTTTTCGAAACGGGGGCGCGGGCGGCGCGGCTCTTAGCTCGAATCATGTTCGAGGGGGCGCGGCCCGTGACTGCGCGGGTGAAGATCCCGGCTCTCGTGCGGGGGGATGAGCTGATTACCGCCACCGGCAGCTTCGGCGAAAGCATTCGCGCGGCGCAGGAAATTGAAAGTTCTGGCGGCCTATCA
>JANOCN010000023.1:0-7189 GCA_031412185.1 Betaproteobacteria bacterium
GTTTCAATATGGGCCCGGATATGGGCGATGTCGGCAACCTTGCAGGCCCCGTTGACGATCACGAATATGTCGCCGCCATTGGCGTAGTCGCGGTTGACGAACATCAGGTCGTCCAGAATGCCGCCAGCCGTATTGAGCAGCAGTCCATAGCGTTGTTTGCCCACCGGAAGATCGATCACATCCATCGGCATCAAGGTCTCGAAGGCTGCTGCAGCCCCCGGCCCGACCAGGCGCAACTGACCCATGTGGGATACGTCAAACAGGCCGGCCGCCGCGCGGGTATGCAGATGTTCGGCCATTACCCCAGCCGGGTATTGCACCGGCATCGAATAACCGGCAAATGGCACCATACGGGCGCCGAGTTCGACATGCAGATCGAACAATGGGGTGTGCAACAGCGTTTCGTCAGGAATGGACAACGGCAATCTCCTTGGGGCAACTTTGAAGGCTTGCGCGCGTGGCAGCAAGCACCTTGTCCATGGCCAAAGCCATGGTGTTTGCCCCCGCTGTCCGTGGTACCTGAGAGATTCACCGCACCAACACCCCGTGTTGCCGACTGCGGCTTGCTCCTTCGGTGGGCAGCGGCTGCTGCCTCTCTCCAGTGGGGAAACGTCAAGCGGTAGTGCTACCGCGAAACGGTTGCCAGTCCTTTTGCCTGAGCGTTCAACCCGCTGCAATCAGCGGGCACTGCGCCTTCGGCGGCCTCCCGTGGGGAAGCTCTCTCCTGACCGTGCGGATTGTATAGCGCCTATTTCTGCGAGCCTGAAATGGACGGGTTCAGCGACGCGAGCGACGCCGGTCAGCTATTTGGCGTAGACCAGATCGCGCAGCGTGAGCGATAGCGCAGGCACGTAGGTCACAACCATCAGGCAGGCAATGATCACCAGCACAAACGGCAGCAGGTACGGGATCATCCGGTCGAGTGATATCCGCGCTACGGTACAAGCCGCGAACAGGTTCACGCCAAACGGCGGCGTGATCATGCCCATCGCGAGGTTGACCACCATGATCAGACCGAAGTGCACCGGGTCGATGCCGAAGTGGATCGCTACCGGCGCCAGAATCGGGGCCAGCACAATGATGGCCGCGCTGGTTTCTATAAACATGCCGATGATGAACAGCGCCGCGTTGACGCCGAGCAGAAACAGGGCTGGGCTGTGCAGCACCGCTTCGAGGTAGCGGCCAATGGCATCTGGCACACCCGCACGCGTGATCAGGAAGGCAAACAGCCCGGCGTTGGCAATGATGAACATGATCACTGCCGACGACAGCACCGACTTTCGCAGGATCGGGACCAGGTCGCTGAATTTGATCTCGCGGTAGATCACCATGCCCACGACCAGTGCGTAAAAGACCGCTACCGCCGACGCTTCGGTTGGGGTGAAGATGCCGCCGTAAATGCCACCCAGGATGATTACCGGCATCAGCAGGGCCCAGGCGGCTTGCCAGGTGGCTTTGCCGAACGCCAGGCGATCTTCGCCATCGGTCTTGCCCCAGCCCTTGAACTTGCAATAGACCCAGACAAACAGCATCAGTGCCAGGCCGATCAGCAGACCCGGCCCGAACCCGGCGATAAACAGTTCTCCGATCGACACCTCGGCGCTCACGCCGTACAGGATCATCGGAATGGACGGCGGGATAATGACCCCCAACTCGGCACTGGTAGCCTGCAGGGCAGCCGCGTAACCGGTCGGGTAACCGTGTTTGATGAGCGCCGGGATAAGAATCGCGCCAATCGCAAACGTGGTGGCTACCGAGGAGCCTGACACGGCGGCGAAAATCATGCAGGTCAGCACACAGGTCATGGGCAAACCACCCTGCACACCACCCACGATGCTCTTGGCGAACTCCACCAGCCGACGCGAAATGCCGCCGGTTTCCATCACGTTGCCGGCCAGGATGAAAAATGGAATAGCCGCCAGCGGAAATTTGTTGATGGACGAGAACATCTCCTTCACGGAGATCAGCATGTTGACGTCGGCGATCTGGATGCCGACGATGGCCGCGAGGCCAATCGACACAGCCACGGACACGGTGAACGCAAAACACAACACCATGGTGATCAGCATGGCGCTGGTCATTGCGCAGTCTCCATTTCGAGGCGCTGCGGGTCGATCAGGTTGCCGATGATCCCGGGAATACTGAACAGGCCACCCACCGGCAACGCGAGGTAGGCCCAGAACATCGATACGTCTTCGAGCCCTGTCACGGTCTGCACCTTGCCGCGGCGGGCGTAGTCCCAGCCCCACCAGATGATGGTCAAAATCAAAATCAGGGCGGCGATGCACACAACCCAGTCCAGGACACGCCTGAGCCGGGGTGGGCTCCAGCGATACAACACGTCCACGCTCACCATCGCACCCTGGCGAAACGCCATCGGTATGCCCAGAAACACCATCCAGATCAGGCTGAAGCGGATCAGGACCTCGGTCCACTCTGCGGGGCGCTCGATGACGAAACGCGTGAAGATCTGGAACAGGCCCAGACTCGCTGCGCAGGCCATCATGGCGCACGCCAGCAGCATCGACGCCTGGGTGGTCCAGCGCTCGAGCTTCAGGAACCGTTCTTTGGTGGACAACTGCATCCGCACTTTCCTGTGGCCGAAAAAACGCCCGGACCAAGCCGGGCGTGACATGTCTTGCCGCTGCAGGCCGCTTACTTGAAGTTGCGGATCTTGTCGATTTCGACCTTTCCGAACTGCTTGTCGAATTCGGCGTACACCGGGGCGAGCGCAGCGACAAACTTCGCCTTGTCAAGGTTTTCCACCACGTTCATGCCCTTGCTGCGCAACTCGGCAACGCCTTTGGCGTCGTCTTGCGCAACGCGCTCGCGGTTAGCCTTGGCGGCGACTTTGGCCGACTCCAGGAACGCGGTCTTGTCGGCGGCCGATAACTTGTCGAAGGCGGCTTTGTTCATCAGGAAGATGGCCGGCGAATACACATGCCCGGTCAGCGACAGGTGTTTCTGCACCTGGTCGAACTTGGCCGCCATGATCACCGACAGCGGGTTCTCCTGCCCGTCAACCGTGCCCTGTTGCAGGGCGGTGAATACCTCGGGGAATGCCATCGGTGTGGGGACGATTCCAAAACCCTTGTAGGCAGCGACATGCACCGGGTTCTCCATGGTGCGCATTTTCAAACCCTTGAGGTCATCGGGCGAGTTGACCGCGCGTTTGCTGTTGGTCATGTGGCGTACGCCGTTCTCGGCCCAGGCCAGGGCCTTGAAACCCTTGGAGTCGAACTTGGTAAGCATCTCCTGTCCGATCGGGCCGTCCAGAACTGCGTGCGCGTGGGGCTTGCCGCTGAACAGAAATGGTATGTCCAGGATTCTTGCCTCGGGCACAAAATTGGGGATCGGCCCGGTGGAGGTGAATGTGAGTTCCTGCGTGCCCAACTGTACCGATTCGATCGACTCGCGCTCCCCGCCTAGCGCTCCGGAGTAGAAGGTCTGCACTTTGTAGCGCCCCGCAGTGCGCTTCTCCACCTCAGCGGCGAATACATCGATGCCGACACCCTGGTGCGAGTCTTTGCCAACCGATATGCTGATGCGCATGGTGGTTTGCGCGGCGGCGCTGGCTGCAAACCCAAGGGCAAGGGCAACGGCCAGTCTGGTGAATTTCATGGTATCTCCTGAGATGGAAAAAGCAGTCATGGCGATGGCAACCTGAGCCGGTTTGCCCAGCCGCCAGTGCCTCAAAGCCGCTCATTATGGACGGCGCATGGGACCCGTCATATGCGGGTTTTCACCCACGCTGCGCGTCTACGCGGTCTTCTCAGTCGGGTCTCGGCCAGAATCGGCAGGACACGCCGTGCCCACTGTCGACCGGGTGCCAGGCGGGTGTGCCCGTGACGCTGTGGTCCTCGCCAAACACACAGGGTCGAGTCGGCTGGGCATGGTGGTGAAACTGCGGCTCTGGTGGTGCCAGAGCAAGCTTCTGGCGCTGCAGGGCCGGGTCGGGTATCGGCACGGCGTCCAGCAAGGCACGGGTGTAGGGATGGGCCGGGCTGTCATAGACCTGCGCCGCATCCCCCAGCTCAACAATCTGTCCGCCAAACATGACGGCCACTCGGTGCGCCACGTGGCGCACGATCGCCAGGTCGTGCGCAATGAACAGATATGACAGGCCGAGTTTTTCCTGCAGCGACTGCAGTAGCGCCACGATCTGCGCCTGGGTACGAACGTCGAGCGCGGAGACCGGCTCGTCGCAGACCACAAAATCCGGATTCACCGCCAACGCACGCGCAATCACGATGCGCTGGCGCTGGCCACCTGAGAACTCATGCGGATAACGCGAGACCACGGCCGGGTCCATGCCGACCAGTTCCATGAGTTCGGCCACCCGCGCGGGAATCTGGGCCGATGGCACCGTGCGGTGCACATGCAAAGGCTCTGAGAGTGTTTGCGCAATCGTCATGCGCGGGTTCAGGCTCGAGTAGGGGTTCTGCAGTACGAACTGCATGTGGCGACGCATCCGGCGTACAGCCGCGCGCGGCATGGCGGTCAGGTCTTCGGCCAGCAGGTGCACCGAGCCGCTGGCCGATGGCTGCAGCTGCAGGATGGCGCGCCCGGTGGTGGTCTTGCCCGAACCGGATTCCCCGACCAGCCCGAGCGTCTGGCCGCGCCCAATATCGAACGACACAGCGTCGACCGCCTTGACCGGTGGATTGCCGCGCCGGGCCGGAAAAACGACCGAGAGCTGGCGCACGCTCAGCACGGGCGCGGGATGGGGCTCTGTGTGTGTCATGCAGAGCCGCTCATGGGCTTCAGACGCGGCACGGCGTCGAGCAAGGCCCGCGTGTAGGCGTGCTGCGGATGGGTAAACACCGCATCTATCGCACCAGTTTCGACGATCTCGCCCTGCAGCATCACGTGCACCCGCTCGACCATACCGGCAATCACACCGAAGTCGTGCGTGATCAACATCAGTGCCATGCCGAGCTCCTGGCGCAGTCGCAGCAAGAGACGCAGAATCTGCGCCTGCACAGTCACATCCAGCGCGGTGGTGGGTTCGTCGGCGATCAGCAAGTCGGGTTCGCATGACACCGCGATGGCAATCAGTACGCGCTGGCGCATACCACCCGAAAAGTGATGCGGGTAGTCGTTGGCGCGGCGCTCCGGATCGCGGATGCCCACCAGACCAAGCAGGTCCACCGTGCGCCGCCGTGCCGCCGTGCGCGAGCCACCGGTGTGGCGGCGCACCATGTCGTCGATCTGTGCGCCGACCGTCATGACCGGGTTGAGCGAGGTCATCGGATCCTGGAACACCATGGCGATGCGCCGGCCACGTACGTCCAGCATTTCCCGCTCATCGAGCTGCAGCAGGTTCTGGCCACGAAACTGCACAGTGCCGCCCCACCGGACCGACGACCCCTCCGGTGCCAGCCGCAGAACAGCGCGCGCGGTGACACTTTTGCCGGAACCCGACTCGCCTACAAACCCCACCGCTTCACCGGCTGCGATATCGAAGGAAATGCCCTTGACTACCTGCGCGCGCACGCCACGGGTGGTGAATTGCGCAGTGAGGTCGCGCACTTGCAGCAGCGGTTCGGCGGTGGCCATCAGCGGCTGCCCACGTCCAGCAGCTCGCGCAGACCATTGGCCAGCACAATAAAGGTGAGGGTGGCGAACACGATGGCACTGGCCGGGCCGATCACCGTCAATGGCGCAAGCTCCATGAACTGGCGGGCTTCGGACAACATGCCGCCCCAGTTCGGGTCGGGTGGTGGCGGTCCGATCCCCAGGAAAGAAAGCGCGGTTACCGTAAAGATCGTGTGCGCCAGCGTCAGCGATGTTTGCACCAGGATGGGTGACACCACCATCGGCAATACGTGGCGTGTGGCAATATTGAACTCGCTCACCCCGACACTGCGCGCAGCCTCTACATGGTCCCATCGCTTGACGCTCAGCACCGGTCCGCGCACCACCCGTGCCATGGTGGGCGTGTAGACGATGGCGATGGTCAGAATCAGATTGGGTACGGTCGGCCCGAGTGCCGCGACCACGGCAATGGCCAGCAGGAATACTGGAAATGCGAAGACCACGTCGAGTGCCCGCATGATGACTTCGTCGAGCATGCCGCCAACGTAGCCCGACAGCAGGCCCAGCACCAGTCCGGCAGCAACGGCAAAGGACACAGCCACAAAAGTGATCAGCAGCGTGGTGCGCCCGCCGATGATCAGCCGGCTCAGCACGTCGCGGCCGATGGAGTCGGTGCCCAGCCAATGCGCGGCGCTCGGACCAGCCAGCGAGTCGGGTGATGTGGCCGACGGGTTGAAAGGTGCAATCAGCGGGCCGAACACAGTGACCACGACCATCGTGAACAGCATCAACAGCCCGAGTGTTATCAGCACCTGACCCCTGCGCCGCAATGGTTTTGCGGAAGCGGAAGTGTCAGCCATAACTGACCCGCGCGTCGACTCTTGCGTAGGCAATATCGACCAGCACATTCATCAACAGCACGATGGTTGCGGCAACCAGCACAATCGCCTGCACCACCGGATAGTCGCGGCTGCTGATCGAATCGAACAAGTACTGGCCCATACCCGGTATGGTGAAGATGGTTTCGATCAGGATGCTGCCGCCGAGCAGCGACGCGAGTTGCAGGCCGGTGACGGTGATAACGGGCGTCAGCGCGTTCTTGACGAGGTAGTTGCGTAGCACCGTGCGTGGTCGCAGGCCTTTGGCGCGCGCAACCATCACGTAGTCCTGGCTGGACACTTCGAGCACGGCAGCCCGGGTGTTCTCGGAGATCGTCACCGACACTGCCAGCGCGAGAGAAAACGCGGGCAAAAGCATGCTGCCCAGGTTGCCCAGTGGGTCGGTGAAAAAGGCAACGTAGTTGAAGATTCCGATTTCCGGAAAATACAAGCCTGCCAGCAGCACGATCAGCGTAGCAACCACGAAGTTGGGCACAGCCAGCATCAACCCATTGGCTGCTCGCACGATCCAGTCTACGCGGCCCCGTAACCGGGCCGAGGCCAGACCGCTGCAGGCACCCAGCACCAGTGCCATTGCGCCAGCCATCAGGGTGAGTTCGGCGGTGACGGCCAGGCGTGGCAGCAACTCACCGGCTACCGGTTTGTGCGTGTCAAAGGATGTGCCGAGGTCGCCCCTAGGGCGCCGCCTGCCCACCGCAGGTATTGTTGCCAGACCGGCAGGTCCAGCCCGAGGCCGCGGCGTATGGTTTCCA
>JANOCN010000024.1:0-16427 GCA_031412185.1 Betaproteobacteria bacterium
CGTACCGGCCAACTCCAGCACCGGCCAGTCGCTGCCCCACAAGGTTCGCTCGGGCCTAAAACATGTGAGAAGCTGGCTCACATAGGGAGCCAGCACCATGGCATCCGCGCCCGGTGCTGCTTCGGTCCACAGACCGGACAGTTTGCAGAACACCTGGGGCAGCCGTGCCAGCGCCCGGATACCGTCCGCCCAGTCCTGCCATTGGCTGTGCGCAATGTCAGGCTTGGCACCGTGGTCGATCACGATGCGCAGGCCCGGATAACGCTGCGCCAGCGCCAGAATGCGCGGCAGGTGCAGCGGCTTCACCAGCGCGTCAAAAGTCAGACCATGTTGCTGCATAGCCTCCAGCGCGCCGCGCAGCCCCGGCTGCATGATCCAGTCGGGGTCGGCGATATCCTGCAACATAGGACGCAAGCCCCTGAGCTTGGAGTCTTCCGCCAGTGCCCGGATACGAGCCGCTGCATTCACAGCCAGCATATCGGCCCAACCCACCACACCCAGCACATCGGGCGCGCCGCGCGCCTGGTTCAGGAGGAAGCTGGTCTCGGCTTCGGTAGGTGCGGCCTGCACCAGAATGCCGCCGGTCACGCCGCAAGGCACGCTCGCCTGGCGCCAGTGGTCCAGCGTGACGTCGCGGTAAATTGGCCCTACGGCCGGGGTCAACCAGCCGTAGTCGGCGCGGGCTAGTTGCCAGATATGGAAATGCGCGTCAATCACGGTGTGCCTGGCGTCGGAGCGGCCTGGCCAATCAGCCCGCATTTACGCAAGGCAGTCCAGAAACTGGGGTCGATAGGGTGCGCCATCATGGCCACGCCGTTGCGCCACTGCGCCACGTCCTGCACACCCAGCATCACGATTTCTATCGCTGGATGCGCCATCGGGAACTGCAGCGCGGCGGCGCGCAATGGCACCTCAAACTCTGCGCATACGGCCTCTATGGCACGCACACGGTCAACCCACAATACGGGTGCGGTCGCGTAATTGAAGCGCGCCACCTGGCCAGCGCGCACACCGGTGGCCAGAATGCCGGAGTTGAAGACACCACCCAGCGCGATGCGCACCCCGCGCTGCACACAGAGAGGCAGCAATTGCGGCAGCGCCGAATGGTCAATCAGGCTGTAGCGCCCGGCCAGCATCAGGCAGTCCAGCTCGGCCCGTTGCAATACATCCAGACAAACCTGCACGTCGTTCACGCCCAGCCCGATATGGCCGAGCAGGCCTTCGCCTTTCATGCGCTGGAGTTCGGGCAAGGCTTCGTGCACCACCTGGTGCAGCACTTGCGGGTAGTTGCTGCCATGCACGGTGGCGTCACAGTCGTGGATGTACACCACGTCGAGCCGTGCCAGACCGAGGCGCTGCAGGCTGTCTTCGACACTGCGCCGCACCCCCGCTGCCGAATAGTCCCAACGCTGCACAAACGGCAACACGCTGACGTAGCCGTTCTGGTCGCGTGGTGCATCACTTCGGGGCAACAACAAGCGACCGACCTTGGTCGACAGCACAAACCGCTCGCGCGGCAAGCTGCGTAGCGCGCGGCCAATTCGGTGTTCGCTCAAGCCGTTGCCATAGTGCGGCGCGGTGTCAAAGCAACGGCATCCGTCGGCCAGCGCCGTGCCCACCAGCGCGTGCGCGTCCTCGTCGGCCATGGTCGCAAACAGGTTGCCTAGAGGTGCACCACCCAGGCCCAGCGGCGTGCCGCCGCTAATTGCAGGAAAAATCAATTTATAAGCTCCGGTCGCCCGCTTTTCGCGGGCCGCGTATGACGAAGGCCACTCTGCGCGAATTCTCTCGCATCGCCCAGTGCGCCCACGCCGCTCCTGACCGATTGCCGTCGCCGACGGGCGAGGCGTTTAGTTGGCACGACGAGGCCAACGCCACCGTAGCCAGCGGCGGGTTGGCGCATCGCGCTGCAGCTGGATCTAGTGCCGGACCATACTGCGCAGGCTGGAGTCGGCAGTGGCACCCACAATCACACCGATGAAGGCCCGCGCATCCGCGCCGCTATCTGGTTGCACTGCCTACATCGCCAAATTGCGCACGGCCTGTGACAGATAGTCCACCACCACGCGAAGACGCGGCTGCTGGCGCAGGCCTTTGTGTGTGACGAGCCAAACGGGAAAGCGCCCGGTAGGTAGATCCGTCAGCACGGGTGCCACCGACGCATCGCGCTCGGCTACCACCTTCAGGCTGGAGCCGATGCCCATGCCCGCCCGCACCATCTGCCATGCGCTCGAATGGTCGCTGGTGGTACAGGCTATGCGATCGGCCAGTTGCGACATGCCCACGTTGCAGAACCCGTCGCGCAGCGGGTTTCGCGGTGCCACGTCCACAAAGTCGTGTTGCAGCAGGTTCGCCAGGTCCAGCTTGGGGACACCACGCCGCGCCAGGTAGCCGTGGCTGGCGTAAAGGCCAATCGGGAACCAGGCCACTCGCCGGGCGATCAGCTCGCTTTGCGCGGGCTGCATGAGCCGGATGGCTATGTCGACCTCGCGAGCGGCCAGGTTGCTGACCGCGTCCGTGGCGACAACCGCCACCTGAATGCCGGGGTGCTGGCCACGGAATACGCTCAGCAGATCGGGCAACACGAAGTTCGCCAGCGACACGCTCGCGCTGATGCGCACCAGCCCCCGCAGCGCCTGGTCCTTGGCGGCCACCCCCATGCTCAACCGTTGCATGGCCTGTTGCATGGACTGCGCCGGTGCCAGGAACTGCAAGGCTGGCAACGTGCATTGCATGCCTTGGCGGCTGCGCACGAAGAGTTCGACGCCAAGCTGTTTCTCTAGCGCGGTGATCTGGCGGCTGACCGTGGCTGCATTGGTACCCAGCTGCTGCGCAGCGGCCACCGCAGAGCCATGCCGGGCCACCGCGACGAAGCTCTTGATCCAGTCCCACGACAGTTTGCTTAGTGGATCCACCATGACCAGCCGGTCCTTTGCGCTATGAAGCGTTGTTTTCAATCATTGCATTATTGCAATTGTTCAATGCATTTATGCGTGTACTACCGATGCATCTCTGCTTGCACACTCCAGTCGTCCAACACTCTTTGCTGGAGATTCCGATGAACACAACCGCTTTTTCACCCTCTTTCTCCCCGGCGCTGTACCGCAGTGCCGGCTGGCTCGCGATTGCCCATGCGCTGCTTTTCCTGATTCCGCTGGCGGTGCTGGGCTTCGCCATCGGATGGCCGGCGAACCTGGACCTGCCGGCTTCGCACAACCTGCCGCTGCTGCTGTCGCAGGCGGGGGCGGTCAAGCTGGGCTATGGCGTTTACCTGCTGTACTCTGTCCTTTTCTGGCCAGCCGTGCTGCTGATTGGCCGGGCGCTGTCAGGCCGCGACGAACTGCCGCTGCTGCTCAAGCTGGCTGCGGGCTTTGCGCTGGTTTCAACACTGGCACGCAGCCTGGGCATCATCCGCTGGTTGTCGGTCATGCCCGTGCTCGCCGGCCACTACCAGGGCGGCGACGCCGCAGTGCAGGCCACCGTCAGCGTCGTGTACGACGCCTTCAACGCTTACGCGGGCCGTGTGGGAGAGGTGCTGGGGGTGTTCCTGTTCGCCGCCATCAGCGTCTGGCTGCTGGCCATCGCGATGTGGCGCGGCAAGCTGGTGCCGCGCTGGATCGCGGGAATGGGCTTTTTCACCGCCATCGGCCTGAGCGTGCTGTCGCTGGAACTGCTGGGGCTGGACATGGGCGCGCTGATCGCACCCTTTTCAGTGCTCTACATGGCGTGGATGGTTTGTTTGGGCGTGTTCCTGATTCGCCGCGCGCGTCGTGCCTGAGGGGGCTGCCATGCGCACCCAAAGCAGCACATTTCATCTCATTTTTGGCACCGGACCGGCCGCCTGCTGGACTGCAGTGGCGCTGCGGGCACGTGGCATCCGCGTAAAGGCGGTCAACCGCAGCGGTCTGCGCCCTGCCCTGATGCCGGCAGATGTGCCCATACTGCGCGTTGAGGTGTCTGACCGTGCGCAGGCCGTTTCCGCCGCGCAAGGCGCGGCCGTGGTATATCAGGCACTGAGCCCAGCCTACAGCCAGTGGGCTGCGCTGTTTCCCGCGCTGCAGGCGCACACGGCCGCTGCTGCCCAACAGGCCGGCGCGCGATATGTGGCGCTGGAAAACCTGTACATGCTGGACGCCGGTACGACGATGACCGAAACCAGCCGCGTGGCACCACGCTCCGTCAAGGGCCACCTGCGCCAGCGGATGCACGACGATTTGATGGCGCTGCACGCCTGCGGCGACTTGCAGGTAGCTGTGGTCCGCGCGGCCAGCTTCTACGGGCCCGGCGTCACGCTGTCGACCATGGGCCAGCGGGTGTTCGGCCCGCTGGCTGGTGGCGGCAAGCCCCAGGTGATGATGCGCGCCGACCTGCCCCACAGCCACGCCTACATCGAGGACGTGGGTCGGGCGCTGGCAGCCGTGGGCACGGGCGATGCGGCCAGCCGCCTCGGCCGGATCTGGCTTGCGCCGCACGCCCCCGCCGTCACTCAGGGTGAAATGATGGATAGCGCCTGCCGGTTGCTGGGGCGGCCTGCTCAGCTGTCCGTGGTGGCACCATGGATGCTGCGCATGGTGAGTCTGTTCAACGCCGAAGCCAGGGCCAGCATCGAGATGGCCTACCAGTTGCAGGCTCCATTTGTGGTGGATGCAAGCCGCAGCGAGGAAGCGCTGGGTTTGGCAGCCACGCCGCTTCAGGAGGGCTTGCGCCGGACGTTGGCCTGGTACGGCGCGCCGATGCCTGACACCGCGTCGGCCGACCTCATACCGACCGAGGCGGCGGGCGGAACCGGGCGAGTCAGAATGGAGGCACCGTGACCTTGGCGAGCGGATCCGGTTGGAGGATTGCGTAGCGAGAGCGGTTGCGCTTTTCGAGCTTTTGGGATACTCATGACAAAGCCAGCAGCTCCCGATGACCGAATTCTCCCCACTCAACACGCTCAAACGCCTGGCGACCGGCATCCCTGCGCCGCCGCAGCCGGTCATGCTCGGGCGTTTCGAGCTGCGGCGCATCCTGGGTCAGGGCGCGCAGTCGGTGGTCTGGCAGGCGTTCGATCCGCGCCTCGAGCGCGATGTCGCCATCAAGTTGATGAAGGTTGGCGGCGGGGTCGACCCATCCGTGATTGCGCAATGGCTGAAGGAGGCGCGCAGCGTGAGCCGACTGGCCCATGCAAATATTGTTCCGGTGTTCGAGGCCGAGGTGCAGGACCAGCAGCCGTTCCTGGTGTTTGAGTATGTGCCAGGTACTACCCTGGCCGCGCTGCTGGCCGGGCGCGGTGCCTTTCCGCTGGCCGAGGCGACCGCACTGATGCTGGATGTGCTGGACGCGTTGGTGGCGGCGCACGCGCTGGGTGTCATCCACCGCGACCTGAAACCCGCGAACGTGCTGGTCGACGAGACCGGCCGCGCACGGGTGATGGACTTCGGCATCGCGGCGCTGGCGACAAGCCGCGACCCCGCTGTTCATCCCGCCCGCGAAGACGGCACACCGCGCTACCTGTCGCCAGAGGCTGCCCAGGGCCAACCAGCGGCAGCATCGATGGACATCTTTGCGGCGGGCCTGGTGTTTGTGGAGGTGCTCACGGGCCATCCGCTCGTCGCCGAGCAGGACCCGTACCGCGCCATGTACCGGGTCAGCCAGGAGCAGCTCCTGCTGCCTGACGACCTGGGGCCAGGCGTCGACGATGGGCTGCGCGCCATGATTGAGCGTGCGCTCGACCGCGACCCGGCGCAGCGTCATGCCAGCGCCAAGGTTTTTCGGGACGCACTGGCGCACTGGTCAGCCACCGCTTCTGACGCATTGCCGGCCGGCCGGGCCACCACATCGGCACGCAGCAACAGCACGCTGGACTTCCTGCTGCGTCGCATGCGCCACAAGAGCGATTTCCCGGCCATGTCGGACTCGGTACTGCGGATACAAGGCATGGCCAGCTCCGAGACCGAAAGTATCGGCAGTGTCACCAACGAAATCCTGCAGGATGTGGCGTTGACCAACAAGTTGCTGCGTCTGGTCAACAGCGCCCACTACGCACGCGGCGGCGGCAGCATCAGCACGGTATCGCGGGCGGTCAGTTTGGTGGGTTTCAACGGTATCCGCAACATGGCATTGAGCCTGGTGCTGCTGGAACACATGCAGGACAAGGCGCATGCGAATGTCCTGAAGGCGGAGTTTTTGCGCTCTCTGCTGGCCGGCTCCATAGCGGGCGAGTTATGGCCGGCGGCGCGGGAACGCGAGGAAGCGTTTATCGGTGCCATGTTTCAGAACCTGGGGCACCTGCTGGCCGAGTTCTATTTTCCGGAGGAGACCCAGGCAGTACGCGGCCTGGTAGCAGCACCGCGCCAGCCATTGAGCGAGGCCGAGGCCTGTGTGCGGGTGCTGGGCCTAGACTTTGAAACGCTTGGCCTGGGCGTGGCCCGTGCCTGGGGCCTGCCCGATGGCATCCAGCGCTGTATGCGCAAACCAGTCGGTATGCGTCGCATGCAGTTGTCGCGGGAGCCGGTGGAACAGATGCGCTGGATTGCGCTGGTCGCCAACGAGATTGCAGACATCCTGCTGCGTACCGACCCGCAGACGCGTGAAGCCGAGCTGGACCAGGCGGTGACGCGCTCGGCCCATACCCTGGGCGTGCCCGCCAAGGACATTGAAGCGGCAACGCTGGCTGCACGCCGGAAACTGATCGACATGGCGCAGGCTATGGACCTGCATGTGTTGCCTGGTTCACACGCGTCGCGGTTGTTGCAGGAACCGGAGCAGGGGGCCGCAATGGTGGCGCAAAAGGTGGATGCCAGCAACAGCGACGCCCTCGCACCCCTGGAATTGCAGGCCACACGTACCGGTGCGTTTGATGGGCCGACTGTGGCGCGCCACGACCCGCTCTACGTGGTGCAGATCCTGACGGCCGGGATCCAGGACATCACCACCGCTATGGTGGATGACGGCAAGCTCAACGACCTGCTGCGCATGGTTCTGGAGACCATGTTCCGTGCGCTGGACTTCCAGCACATTGTGTTCTGCATGCGTGACCCGAAGACTGACACGCTGACCGGCCGTTTCGGGTTGGGCCGGGACATAGAACCAGTGGTCAAGGCGTTTGCCGTAGCACTCAAGGCCAACCCGCCTGACCTGTTTGCCGCCGTGTGCCTGCGCGGGGCCGACACCATGATCGGCGACGCCACCGAGGCGCGTATCACGGCACGGCTGCCGGCGTGGTACCGCAAGGCGGTCAATGCACCCACGTTCCTGCTGCTGCCGCTACTCATAAAGGGCAAACCGTTGGGCCTGATTTACGCCGACCAGGCGCACAAAGGCGACCTGGCGCTGGACGAAAAAGAGCTGTCGCTGCTGCGCACGCTGCGCAACCAGGCCGTGATGGCGTTCAAGCAGTCGGCCTAGCAGTCGACGTGATGGCGCGCGCGGCAACGCGTCTGGCAAGAGACGCCAGCAGGCCCAGGAGTACGATGGCCGGTGGACCGACAGCATGTCGGGTCCTCCATCCGCCAACGAGGAGAAGCATGTGAGACAGTTTGATGAGCTGAAAATTGGCTGCACGGCCGGTGGCGTGACCCACCACGACACCGATATCCCGGATATTTCCACTAAGGTGCAGATGGCCAAAGACGCGGGCGTCTTTGACTATATTGACCGCAGTCCGCCGGACGACGAGTTCCGCGCCCTGATGAAGGCGTCCGAGCAGTACGACCTGCCGGTGTTGTCTGGCGGATGGTTCTACACGCTGGGCCGCGACGACGCGCTGTTTGAGCGCAACATCCACAAGGCGCGGCTGCTCGGCAGCAGCGTACACAACGTCCAGGTCATGACGCACCACGTGGACGGCCATGTGGTGAGCAACGAAGAAGTGGCTGACTTTTATACCTATGCCCACGAATTGGGCCTGCGCCACGGTGTGGTGCCGTGTTTCGAGGTGCACGTCAACATGTGGTCCGAGCACTTTGGCCGCGTGGAACAGGTCGCTGCTCTGGTGCAGCAGCGCGGGCTGCCGTTTCATATGACGCTGGACCACAGCCACGTTATCTTCAAGATAAACAATCCGGTCGAGCAGGAGGTTCAGGGCATGAAGGCTGACCTGGATGCGGGTCGGGTGGTGCTCGACCCGGCCAAGCCCGGCAGTGTCACCAGCAAGTGGATTGACGGCAATTTTGTACGGCTGGCGCATGCGCGCGCGGCGGTTCCGGCCAACCCGGTGAACACCTGGGCCAAACATCCCAATGGCAGCTACGGACGTGGTATCCAATACCCTTTCATGCGGCCGTCTGCAGGCGAATACCTGACCGACTGGGACGAGTCACTGCTGGCGCCCTGGAAAAAGGTGGTGCGCGATCTGCTCGCCCACCACGCCAACCATCCGGAAAGCCTGCTGGGACATATCTCGTGTGAACATATCGTGGCGGTGGACTATGGTGCTGGGCACCACTACTCCACTTTCGAGAACAACGTGGCGTGTGCTCGGTGGCTGCGCAGCGAGTGGAAGGCGGCGCTCGATATGGCCGCTCAGCGGGCGATGTAAGTTTCGCCCAGCGGTTTTGCACCGTTCAATCCGCCGTAGCTCAGGTCACCATGGCCTTTGGGCGGGCGTCCGAACCAGCGGTCGTCTTCGGTGTCTGCGGCGAGTTGCCAGCGCACGTCGCACGACAGCCGCACGCGCCCTCCACCCATGCGGTTGTCGCACGAGCCGTGCAGCGTGAACATGTCAAACAGGATCACGTCACCGGCAGAAAAGTCACTGGTGAGCAACCTGGCCCCGCGCCCAGCCGCAAACGCCACCGCATCTATCGGAAACGATCCGGGCAGGCCGTCGCGGTCAACGTCTACGCCGCGGTAACGCGCCGCCAGGTCGTCGAAGCGGTTGGAACCTTCCACCACTACCAGCGGGCCTGCAATCACCGGCACGTCACCCAGTGGCACCCAGGCCGAGACCAGATGCGACGACCCCCGGTTCATGTACACATGGTCGAAATGGAGCGGGCTCGCGCGGCCCTCCAGCATGGTGCGCAACCAGAGGAAGTCGAACGGTTTGGTGGCACCACCCAGGAGCGCCGCAGACACCTCGGCCAATACGGGGCCATGGGTCACGGCCCGAAGGAGAGGCGACTCACAAACGCTGCGCCAGAATGCGTTCAAGTCCGGGTGCAGGGCAGCACGTCGGCTGGTACCGGTGGCCACGGCCGCGTCAACCGGCTCAGCCACCTCACCCACCGCAGCCAGCCGCTGCAGCACGTCACGCCGCGCCTGCAGCACCGCATCTTTGCCCAACGCGCCGCGCAGCAATACGTAGCCATCGCGCTGGAGCAGCGCTGGCAACTGATCGCGCTGGTGCTGCCAGTCGGCAACCTCGACCAATTGCCCAAGCTGGTCGGCAGGCACCGGCTGCCCGGCGATCCAGGCGGTGGATTCGTTTGTCATGTGTTACCCCTGCGGTGGTGGCTAGGAGCCTGTCGGGCTTTGGGCGAACGGGACATGGGGAAACTCCTGTTGACCCGGATCTTGTCGGCGTGATAGTATAACTAACATGTTAGTCTGTCAAAAACGATTCGCAGTTGCCGGTACCCAGAGTTCCCGCAGTTCTAGCTTCCGCTAGTCCACCTGCATGCTAAAAGGTCTTTCACCGCTGTTGTCACCCGACTTGCTGCATGTGTTGGCGAGCATGGGCCATGGGGACGAGTTGGTGCTGGCGGACGCGAACTTTCCTGCAGCAACCCACGCAAAAAGGCTGGTGCGACTGCCCGGCAGCAGCGCGCCAGAGCTTCTGGATGCGGTCCTCGGACTGTTGCCACTGGACGATTTCGTAGCGCAAGCTGCGCTGACCATGCAGGTGGTGGGCGCGGCAGACAGCCGACCACCCGTCGTACTGGAGTTTGACGCGCTGCTGCGCAAACACGGCTGCAATGACAGCGCGGCGCTGGAGCGTTTTGCCTTCTATGAACGTGCCGCCAACGCGTTCGCCATAGTCGCCACCGGAGAGCGCCGCATCTACGGCAATATTCTGCTCAAGAAGGGAGTGGTGAGGGCATGAGACGCCGGGCCGCTCCCAAGGCGATAGCACCGCAGTGCGCAGCACGGAGGTGTTCCGAATGACGCGCCGGGCCGCTCCCAAGGCGCACAGCGGGGCGTCGCCGACGCTTTCGGTGGTCGAACCCAACACCGACAACGTGAGCCAGCGGGTCCGTGCCTACCAGGGTTTCACGCAGCAGATTCTGAGCGGTGGCATCCGCAGTGGCCAGTTCATCTCGCAACGCGAACTCATGACGCTGCTGGATATGCCGCTCGGGGCCGTACGCGAAATGATTCCGCGCCTCGAAGCGGGTGGCCTGATAAAGACAGTGCCGCAACGCGGATTGCAGATCGCGCATGTGGACCTGAAGCTGATACGCAACGCGTTTCAGGTGCGCGCCATGATCGAGATCGAGGCAATCCAGCATTTTGTCCACGCTGCCAGCAAGCAGGAGCTCGACGCCATTGAGGCCAGCCACCGCGAGATACTGCGCCGCGCCAGTGCAACACGTGTGGACGGCCAGTTGCTGGACGATGCACAGGCGCTGGACTGGGGTCTGCATGACCGCATGGTGGATGCGCTGGGCAACGAAATCGTGTCGGAAATCTACCGCGTCAACAGCATGCGGGTACGCCTGATCAAACTCGAACACAGCGTCATCACGCCCACACGGCTGATTCCTGCAATGCAGGAGCACTTGCGTTTTATCGCGGCGCTGCAAAAGCGCGACGCCGCAATGGCAACGGAACTGCTGGGCGCACATTTGCGCAGCGCCAGGGACCGCGTCATGACAACGCCGCTAGAACAAGTGCGCAAGGAATGGGTGCAACCCGCTACCCGTGCCCGCGCTGCCACCAAAAGGAACTCTTCTTGAACCACCCCCTCCGCCGCCTGCACGGCCATTTCCCGGCGATGCTGACGCCGGTCTCGGCCGATGGCACGCTTGACACAGCGCGTGCCGTTTCTCATGCCAAACATCTGGTTGCGGCCGGGTGCGATGGCGTGGCCCTGTTTGGCACCACTGGTGAAGGCCCGGCTTTCACCAATGCCGAACGCAAAGCTTTGCTGGCGGCCATGCTGGCCAGTGGCCTCACGCCGCAGCAACTGGTGGTGACCATCAGCACCTGCGCGCTGGCCGACGCCATCGATCTGGGTCGCCATGCCGCGGCACAGGGCTGCCACCGGCAGATGTTCATGCCGCCGTTCTACTTTCGCCAGCCGCGCGATGCAGGCATTGTGGAGGCGGTGTCCCAGGTCGTACGTGGCATCGACGACCCAGCCCTCCAGTTGCTGCTCTACCATATTCCGGCATTGAGCAGCGTCGAATTCGACCACCGCAGTATTGCCCGGCTGGTCGAGCGGCACCCGGGTCAGGTAGTTGGCGTGAAGGACAGCAGCGGCAGCCTGGAACATGGCCTGGCGCTGGCGCATGCGTTTCCAGAGCTGAGCATTCTTATCGGCGCTGAAGCACATGTTGCCGCCGTCATGCTGGCCGGTGGCTCTGGCTCCATTAACGGGCTGGCCAACATATCGCCGGCATTGATGAGCCGGGTGATTGCTGCACCCTCCCAGGTTGCCCCCGAGGATGAAAATCTGATCCACCACTTGCTGGCCTTGCTTGCCATTCTGCCTGGCATGCCGTTTGTAAGTGTCTACAAAACCATGCTGGCAGAACAAACCGGCGATGATGCGTGGCTGCATGTGCGTGCGCCACTCAGCCCACTGGAACACGCCGAGGAACAGACGGTGCGGCGGGCCTACCGGGCAATAGGCGCTGCACTTGAGCTTGTCTAATTCGTATAAGCAGCAAGCGAATTTTTTTAACCCCCCACCTATTTTTTCAGGAGACACACCATGAACCATTCCACGACGCGTTCCATCAGCCGCCGGACCATCCTCGGCGGGGCGGCTGCCCTTGGCGCTACCGCGCTGCCCGGTTTTGCCCAGAGCAAAACGGTGCTGCGCATCTCGACCCCCGCCGTGCCGGACGACTGGCACGCCAAGATGTGGACGGTGTTCAAGGACTCGCTGGACAAAAGCGCGCCGGGTGAGTTCGATGTGCAGATCAACCTGAGCGGCGCACTCTTCAAACAGGGAACAGAGCCGGCTGCCATGGCACGCGGCAACCTTGAGCTTGCGTCGATCTCGGCGCAGGACATTGCCAAGATACTGCCTGAGTATTCAATTTTCACGGCGGGTTACCTTATACGCGACCCGGAGCACCAGCAAAAGGTCTTCAACGGTGCCATTGGTGCAGAAATGTACAAAGCGGTTGCCGAGAAGATGGACGTGCAGATTTTGTCGGTCGCGTACCTCGGTAGCCGCCAGGTCAACCTGCGTGAGGTTCGCGCGGTCAAGACACCCGCCGACCTCAAAGGCGTCAAACTCCGCATGCCAGGCTCGAAGGAGTGGCTGTTTCTTGGCGAAGCCTTGGGGGCAACACCCACGCCACTGGCATTCGGCGAAGTCTACCTGGGCCTCAAGACTGGCACCATTGACGGGCAGGACAACCCGCTGCCGTCGGTACGGGCGGCCAAGTTCTACGAGGTGACCAAACAGATTGTGATGACCAGCCATCTTACCGACGGCATATTTATTGCCATCTCCACCAAGAGCTACAACGCCCTGAACTTCTCCCAGAAACGCAAGGTGGACGCCGCAGCCCAGGCCGCTGCAGCGTTCAACAACGAGAACCGTATCAAGGAAGAGAGCCAGCTCGTAGACTTTTTCAAGCAACAGGGGCTGCAGGTCAGCACGCCGGATGTAGACGCTTTCCGTAGAACCGTGCAGGCCGCCTATCAGAATTCGGAATACGCCAAGGTATGGCCAAAAGGATTGATTGAGCGCGTGAATGCGGTGAAGTAGTTTTGTTGCGCTGGCTTAGAGGCACCGCCAATGCCATTGGCGGCGGTTTGTTCCTCACCCTGTTTGTCGTTTTCGTGGTGCAGATCACGGCGCGATTCGGCTTCAACAAACCGATGGCCTGGACCGACGAGGCCGCCGTCGTACTGTATGTATGGATCATCTTGTGGGCGGCGGCCGTGATCGTGCCGGAACGTGAGCATGTGGTGTTTGACCTGGTGTGGAACAGTGTCAACCGGCGCACCCGCCAGGCCATGAAGGTAGCAGGCAATCTTCTCGTGGGTGGGCTCGCACTGGCGGCGCTGCCCGGTAGCTGGGACTATGTGCGCTTCATGGCGCGCGAAGGTACACCGGTGCTGAATATTCCCTTCATGTGGGTGTTCCTGCCATTTGTGGTCCTGATGGCGTCCCTGGCCCTGCGCGCCGTGTGGGGTATCTGGGAGGCGCTGCGCGGCGTGGGCCTGGAAGCCGAGATCAGGGTATGAGCCGCCGGGCCGCTCCCGAGGCGCATGGCACCGCAGCGCGAAGCGCGAAGGTAATCTGATGAGCACGGCTATTCTTGTGCTGGTAGGCGTGTTGGTAAGCGGCATGTTGCTGCGCATGCCCATCGGGTTCTCCATGCTTGCGTCGGGTATTGCGTACCTGCTGGTCAAGCGGCAGGACGTCGGGCTGGTTGCCGAACAGGTGGGCAACGGCCTGTACAACAGTTATGTGCTGCTGGCCGTGCCGCTGTTCGTGTTTGCCGCCAACATCATGAATGCGGGTACGGTGAGTGAGCGTATCTTTGACTTCTGCCGCATCCTGGTGGGCCGCATGCGCGTTGGGCTGGCGCAGGTGGACATTCTGGTCAGCGTCATCTTCTCCGGCATGAGCGGCAGCGCCATCGCCGATGCAGCTGGCCCGGGGCTGGTCACTATCCGCCAGATGCTCAAGAAGAAGGAATACACACGCGGGTTTGCCGGTGCCGTGGTGGTAGCCAGCGCCACGCTCGGCCCCATCATTCCGCCATCGATCCCGATGGTGATCTATGCCATGGTGTCGGGTGCTTCGGTCGGTGCGCTGTTTCTCGGCGGTGTTGTGCCTGGTTTCATGATGGCCGCGCTGATGATGCTGGTGGTGCACATCATTGCGGTAAAGCGCAATATGCCGCGTGATGACCCGGTGCCGCGGCACGAGTGGCCGGGTCTCATTTTTCGTGGCGCGTTGCCGCTGTCGATGCCAATCGTGCTGCTGGGGGGCATCTACTCCGGTGCATTTACACCCACCGAGGCTGCGGCGGTGGCGGCGCTGCACGCGCTCATCCTGGCAACCGTGGTGTTTCGCGCGCTTACCTGGAAGAGCTTCTGGGGCGTGGTGCTGGAGTCTACCCGTGGCAGCGCGGTGATCACGATCATCCTGGCTGGCTCCTTCATCCTCAACTACGCGTTTACGGCCGAGGGCATACCGCAGGCAATGGCGCAGTGGGTGGAAAACATGCACCTGTCGCAGATCAAGTTTCTGCTGCTGGTAAACGTCATGTTTCTGGTGCTGGGTTGTTTTCTCGATGTATCGGTGCTGCTGCTGGTGTTTGTTCCGATGCTGCTGCCCGCTGCGAAGTTGCTGGGGGTGGACCTGGTGCACTTTGGCGTGCTGGTGGTGCTCAACATGATGATCGGCCTGATCCACCCGCCGTTTGGCATGTTGCTTTTTGTGACCAAGGCGCTCACCGGCATACCGATCGGCGAGATGATGAAAGAGGGCTGGCCGTTCCTGGTGATGCTGCTGTGCCTGCTGCTGGCCATGACGGTGTTCCCGCAGATCGTGTTGTGGCTACCGCAGACCATGGGTTACGGCATGCCCAAATAGGGACCACACCCGGCATGGCAGACGCATTAGCACCGGGATTCCTGCGCGGCATCATCCCCAGCATGAATACGCCGTTCCTGGCAGACGGCTCCATCGACGTTCAGGGAATCCGCCGCTGCGCGCAGGCCACCATCGAGGCTGGCGTCGCGGGCATGTTGATACTCGCGGTGGCAGCTGAAACAGGCAGCTTGAATGCGCAGGATAAGCGCCTGGTCGCCCGCACGGTACTGCAGCAGACCGCAGGCCGGGTTCCTGTAATAGTGGGCTGCAGCAGTGCCCACCAGATTGAGCGCGTGGCACTGGCGGCGATGGCCCGCGAACTGGGTGCGGACGCGATGTTGTGCCAGGTGCCGGACGGCTTGCACGGTGACGCCTTGGTCGCCCAGATGCAGCAGTTGGCGCTGGTCGGGCCGGCCGTGCTGATGCTGCAGGACCTCGACTTCGGCGGCGCCGGTCTGCCGCTGGAGGACATCCTGCTGTTGCATCGGCAATTGCCCGCTTTCCGGTGCCTCAAGATCGAAGTCGTGCTGCCCGGCCCCAAGTACTCAGCCGTGCTGGAGGCGACGCAGGGGGCCCTGCATGTCAGCGGTGGCTGGGCAGCGGCTCAGATGATGGAGGCGCTGCACCGTGGTGTGCATGCCTTCATCCCGACCGCGATGGACCGTATCTATGTGGAGATATTCCGCCTCTTTGCGAGCGGCCAGCCGGCCGCGGCACGTGCGCTGCACGCCCAGCTGGCCCCGGTGCTCGCGTTCTCCAACCAGCATATCGCCGTGAGCATCCGCTTCTTCAAACACCTGCGCCAGCGCGAGGGGCTGTTCGCAACGGCCTTGTGCCGACCTGGTGTGCCCGAACTTGACCTGCACCAGGTGCGGGAGATGGAGGTCAACCTGGAGCGCGTGTTTGCCTTGCAAGCCGCGCTCAAGCCCAGGACGGAACCTGGTCTGCAAACGGGCTGACATCCAACATGGCCGCGCGCGGTGTACCGCGAAAGACCGTGTCGCAAAAGTCCAGCAGCATGGTCCAGTCAGCCAGATTGTGTTCGTGGCCACCTGCTCGAAACGCGATCGCGATGCGTTCGGGCACCCCCAGCAAGGCATACACCTCGCGCGCCGCGAGGTGGGTTTGCCAGGTTCCCTGCGGATTGGCCCAGTGGTCGCCAAGCGCTTCGGTGGTGAGCAGCGCACGCGGTGCAATCATTGCCTTCAGAAAGTGTTGGTCAAACGGCAGCATGTGTTCGCGCCCGGCGTATTCGGCTAGCTGGGGCGCGAACCAATGCGGGAATGCGCCCACCACGTCGGCAAGGGTCTCCGCCCCCGCACCGTGAACGCGGAAGCAACCGGCCCCGCCGGCCCCGGAGTTGTTGGCACTGGTAAGGGCGATGCGCTCATCGGTGGCCCCGGCCAGCAAAGCGGCCTTGCCACCGCGCGAGTGGCCTACAACCGCGATATGTGCGGGATCCACAAAATCCAGTTGCAACAACACCTCCACCGCACGGTGGTAGCCCCAGGCCCAGGCTGCCAGCGCCGCACAGAGCGTGCCAGCCAGCAAAGGATGGAAATTCTGCGCGGCACCGGTACCCGCCAGATCCGACGCCAGCTCGACCCGGTTGAATTGCGCAAAAGCATATCCGCGTTGCAGCACGGCGGCGGTGACTTCCGGAGTGGCGTAGTCCCAGCAACCATCGCCATTGATCAGTACCGGGAACGGGCCG
>JANOCN010000025.1:0-2578 GCA_031412185.1 Betaproteobacteria bacterium
GGCCAATTGCACTGGCACGCTCTTTCAAATATGCCGGGTCCAGCAGGCTCATCCAGCTGCCAGCCGGTGGCTGAACGAACGCCGGGTCGGCGACATATTGGGCCCGGTCGGCAAATGCGAGGCGCGACGCTTCGGTGTAAAGGTGCAGCCAGTCGGCTGTTGGCAGCCCATCCTGCAATGTCAGGGCCTGGGCATTGGTATTGTTCAGGATGCCAAGTATCTGTCCCACTGCGATGGCCCCGGAGCTGGGTGGTGGCATGCCGCAGATACGGAAGTCGTGGGCGTTGGCGCGGTAGTCGCTGCACAGGGGCGTACGTTTTATGCTCTGGTAGCCGGCCAGGTCAGCCAGACTCAGTTGCCCCGGGTTGACAGGGTGGTTGCGCACCTTGTCGACGATTGCTTGGGCGACGGCTCCCTCCAGCAGAGCTCTGGACCCATCCGCCGCAATCTTGCGCAGTACGTCGGCCAGGGCGGGGTTGCGCAAGGTACTGCCTACAGCCAGCGGACTTCCGTCTGCGTTATAAAAATAGGCAAATGCCGCCGGGTCCTTTTTCAAATGGACTTCGCTCGCCAACAGGCTGCCCAGACGCGCGCTCACCTTGAAACCGCCCTGGGCCAAAGTGATCGCAGGCTCAAACAATTTGGCCCACGGCAGCTTGCCGTGCTCCCGGTGCGCCATCTCCAGCATGCGCACAGTGCCGGGCACACCAACCGAGCGACCGCCTACGACGGCGTCGTAAAACGGCATCGGTTTGCCGTCGGCACCCAGAAACAGTTTTTCATCTGCTGATGCAGGGGCGGTCTCGCGCCCGTCAAATGCCTCCACATCTTTGCCATTGAAGTGCATCAAGAAGGCGCCGCCGCCGATACCGCTGGATTGCGGCTCCACCAACCCAAGCACCATCTGGACGGCTATCGCTGCATCCACCGCAGTGCCACCGGCCTTCAGAATCTGGTAACCCGCATCGGTTGCCAGCGGATTGGCGGCAGCCACGGCGAAACGCGTGGTCGCCCAGCCGGGCTTTTCGGTGTACCCCGAGGAGCCTTCTGGCTGGCTGGGCACGGTGTAGGTAAATGCACCAGGGGGAGACGCACAGCCCGCCAGCAGGCTGGCCAACGCAACCGCGCAAAGTGGAGCCGACAGGTGAAGTTTCATGGTCTATCCAGTCAGGAGTGTTCGGTTGTGTGTTGTTGGCTTGCTCTGCACCTGCAATGAAATCCGCGTCTACGTCAACGCGGCGCGAGCCGTATGGCCCCGTCCAGGCGGATCACCTCACCGTTGAGCATCTCGTTCTCGATGATGTGCTTTGCCAATTTTGCATAGTCTTCCGGGGTACCAAGGCGCGAGGGAAAAGGCACGCTCGCGGCCAGCGCGGCCTGAACTTCCTTGGGCATGCCAAACATCATGGGCGTGCCAAATATGCCGGGTGCAATAGTCATGTTGCGGATGCCGTTACGCGCCAGGTCACGCGCTATTGGAAGCGTCATGCCCACGATACCACCCTTGGACGCGCTGTAGGCCGCTTGGCCAATCTGGCCGTCGTATGCTGCCACCGAAGCGGTTGAAATCAGCACACCGCGTTCTCCGGTGGCCTCAGGTTCGTTCTTGCACATGGCGTCGGCGACAAGGCGGATCATGTTGAAACTGCCCACTAGGTTGACCATGATGGTTTTGCTGAACACCCCCAGGTTGTGTGCGCCGCTCTTGCCAACGGTCTTTTCGGCGGGCGCAATGCCGGCGCAATTGATCAGGCCCATCAGTTTGCCCAGGCTTATGGTCTTGGCGACAACAGCTTGGCCATCGGCCTCCTGCGATACATCGCATTTGACAAAGGCACCACCGATTTCCCTGGCGATGGCCTCGCCTTTTTCCACCTGCATGTCGGCGATGACCACCGTCGCCCCGTTGGCTGCCAGCATCCGTGCCGTGCCTTCTCCCAGGCCCGACGCGCCCCCGGTAACTATAAATACCTTGCCTTTGATTTCCATGGTCTTCTTTCCTGCATCAATTGGTTGGGAATCGAGTCTACGACTCGCGCAACGATTATGGCCCAGCGACCCGCCAACCCACGGCCCGCTCGTTGTTGCTGCTACAATCCTGGCTCTCGAACACCCTTAGGCGCGTAGCTCAGCTGGTTAGAGCACCACCTTGACATGGTGGGGGTCGTTGGTTCGAGTCCAATCGCGCCTACCAATTCCGATAGTTTGATGTTCAGGGGACACCTGAAGGCATGCGCTGCTTCTCTGTCTAGAATCTGTCGCAGGCACCAACACATCGCTGCCGTGAATCTGGTCCAAAGGAAGCCCGCGTAATGAGCAGCAAAATCCCTGAGGTATCTCGCAAATCGCAAAGGGTAATCAAGAAATACCCGAATCGGCGTCTCTACGACACCGACACGTCGGCCTACATCACCATGTCCGAAGTCAAGCAACTGGTGATGGACTGCGAACAGTTTGTCGTGTTTGATGCCAAAAGCGGCGAAGATCTCACGCGCAGCATCCTGCTGCAGATCATCCTGGAGCAGGAAGCCAATGGTTCGCCGATGTTTACCGCGCCGGTGCTGTCCAACATCATCCG
>JANOCN010000026.1:0-2727 GCA_031412185.1 Betaproteobacteria bacterium
AGCACCCGGCCATCGTATTACCGCCACGGGTGCGGCATGACGACTATGTGCGTCGGCCAGTACCACAGGAAATCCTGGTGCCCGAGGTCTACTGATTTTGGCCGTTCTGACACGGTTGCCGGCCATCCGGTTGCTCGATGAGCCTGCCGCGCGCAGACGCACCACCCATGGGTGTTATGCTGGCAAAAACACTTCTGCGATACCCATGCAACACGGAACGCGCCTCGCCGCTGTGGACCTTGGTTCGAACAGTTTTCGCCTGGAGATCGTGCGCCTTGACCACGGACAATTTGAACGCACCGAATATCTGAAGGAAACCATCCGCCAGGGCAACGGGCTCGACACCGAGCGCAACCTGAGTGCTGAGGCGATGCAGCGGGGGTGGGATTGCCTGGCACGTTTCGGTGAGCGGCTGGCGGGTTTCGACGCCCATCAGGTTCGGGCAGTGGCGACCCAGACCCTGCGCGAGGCACGCAACCGGGATGTGTTCCTGGATCGCGCCAATACCATCCTGGGATTCCCCATTGACGTGATCTCGGGGCGCGAAGAGGCCCGTCTGATCTACCAGGGAGTTGCCAAGATGCTGCCGCAGTCCAAGGAGCGGCGCCTGGTGGCAGACATCGGGGGGCGGTCCACCGAATTGATCCTCGGGCAGGGTTTTGCTCCTGTCACGATGGAGTCGTACCGCGTTGGAAGCATTGCCTGGTCGAACCGTTATTTCGCTGACGGGCAATTTACCGCCAATGCCTTCCAGATGGCCGAAATAGCGGCCAAGGCAGTGCTCGATGAAGCCTTGAATGCGTACCGGCGCGAAAGCTGGGACGTGGCCTATGGATCGGCCGGCACCATCGGGGCGGTCGGCGACGTGCTTGCCGCAGCCGGCTGGCCTGCGGGTTCGGTAAGCCAAGCCGGGCTGGACTGGCTGCTCGGCAAGCTGCTGGAGGCGCAAAGTGCGGACCGCTTGCGTCTGGGTGGCATGAAGGAAGATCGGCGTTCGATCATTGGTGGGGGCGTGAGTATTCTGCGTGCGGTGTTCGACCTGTTGGATATCGACGAGATGCAGGCTGCTGCGGGCGGCCTGCGCCATGGGCTGCTGTGCGACCTGATGGGCGGCAGCTCCAGCCAACAAGATGTACGCACCGCATCGGTCCAGCGGCTGGCTACCAAATTCGATGTGGACACGGCGCATGGGGAGCGGGTCGGAAAAGTGGCGACTGCGCTGTTCGGCCAGGTCCAAACGGCGGCACCCGGCCAGTTTGATGCGGACGGCGAGCGCCATGTGCGCAAGCTCGGATGGGCCGCCAAGTTACACGAGGTGGGTTCCCAAATCTCCCACAGCGACTACCACAAACACGGTGCCTACATCCTCGACAACACCGACGCTATGGGTTTCGCGTTGGCCGAGTTGCACCGGCTCAGCCTGCTGGTGCTGGGGCAACGGGGCAAGCTGCGCAAACTAAATGCCAACTTTGAGGACGAAGTATTCACGCTGCAATTGCTGACGCTGCGTTTGTCGATCATCTTGTGCCACGCGCGCCGCGACCCGGACATTGCGGGCCTGCGGCTGAACGTGGAGGGCCATCCAGCCCGCGCCTTCGTGCTGACCTGCCGCGCCGGTTGGGCACAAGCTTATCCCCAGTCTGCCCATTTGCTGCGCGAAGAGGTGCTGGCCTGGCAGAAGACGCCCTGGACGCTGAATCTGATAGGGCTGCAATAACCGGTCGATACGGGCCTAGCGGTCAGGAGATTGCGCGGACACAGCGCTACCAAGCACGAAAAACCCGCTACCACCCGTTTTTGCATGGTGTTTTGCCAGTGCCGACTGAGTCGCGACATCCTCGGCTTTCAGAAAGGTACCCGGAAGCACCCGTACCGCTCCGACCGACAATGTGGTGCACGGGAAGAATCTCGATGCGCCATGCCTGTCTTCCGCCTGGATGCCGCCTGCCTGTCGGGCCAGCGGGTCAAACAGTTCCATGGCACCCGCATTCAGCTCATTGACGATCCGCTCGCAGCGCGCAACCCAGTCCCCGCTCTGGAACAGCACGATGAAATCGTCACCACCAACGTGCCCGACAAAGTCTCGCTTGGGATCGCAATTGGCAAGTACGATCCGCGCCAGTAAACGGATCATTTCATCGCCGCGCCAATAACCGTATTGGTCATTGAATGGCTTGAAATTGTTCAAGTCGGCGTAACAGGCAACGAATTCACTACCTCCGTTCAGCAGGCGCTGTATGTGCTGGCTGATCGGCACATTGCCCGGCAGGAAAGTCAAGGGGTTGGCATGTCGCGCCGCTTCAATACGGCTCTCGGTGACCGAGCGTACCAGTTGGTCTCCGGTGCCCAGGCCGACGTAGCGGCCATTTTCGGTCACGATGAACCCATCGGAAAGGTAGCGCTGGTCGTCCGACGTCAAGATTCCGATCAGTTGCTCAATATTGTGGTCACGTTCTACCAGCCTCGGCTGATGGTTCGCATGCACCAGACAAGACTTGCGTCCCCATACTTCACGGTAGTACAGCTTGCTGTAGGCGTTCATGAATTGCGCGCGGTTGATGATGGCAACAGGACGCCCCGCGTCGATAACGGCCACGGCGTGCAATTGCGCATGGGGCTGAAATATAAGTGCCAATTCGTCGTTGGTCGTCGATATGCTGGCGACTGGCGCGTCCACGACCAGCATGCGGTTAAGTTGTCCCGCTTGGGCCACGCGGCCCAACTCCG
>JANOCN010000027.1:0-3166 GCA_031412185.1 Betaproteobacteria bacterium
CAGGGTGTAGTCGAGGTCACCCTTGTTGCGACACATGTAGGTCGGCACGTTGTTCAGCATCGGCTTTTCACCCAGATAAAACTCGATCATCTTGGGCACATACGGATAGATCGATTTGTCGTCCGCCACCCCGGTGCCAACCGCATTGCAGATGGTGACGTGGCCCGAACGGTAGGCATCCAGCAAACCGGCGCAGCCGAGCTTGGAGTCCTTGCGGAACACGTCCGGGTCCAGGAAGTCGTCGTCCACGCGCCGATAAATCACGTCCACGCGCTTCGGGCCGCGGGTGGTGCGCATGTAGACAAATTTATCTTTGACAAAAAGGTCTTGCCCCTCGACCAGTTCCACACCCATTTGCTGGGCCAGAAACGCGTGCTCGAAGTAGGCGCTGTTGTGCATGCCAGGCGTCAAAACCACCACGGTGGGTTCGGCGGTCGTCTCGGGGCTGGAGGCGCGCAAGGTCTCCAGCAACAGGTCCGGGTAATGCGCCACTGGCGCGACCCGGTGCGCGCTGAACAAGTCGGGAAACAGCCGCATCATCATCTTGCGGTCTTCCAGCATGTAGCTTACGCCGCTGGGCACCCGCAGGTTGTCCTCGAGCACGTAATACACGCCCTCGCCTTGCGCATCCGGCGCTCGTACGATGTCCACGCCCGAGATATGCGAGTACACGTCGCCCGGTATGTTCACGCCCACCATCTCGGGCCGGAACTGTGCGTTTTTCATCACCTGCTCGGCCGGAATCAATCCGGCCTTGATGATCTCCTGGCCGTGGTACACATCGTGGATGAAGCGGTTCAGCGCCGTCACCCGCTGCACCAGGCCTTTTTCGAGATCGGCCCATTCATGCGCAGGGATGATGCGCGGAATCAGGTCAAACGGGATCAAGCGTTCGGTCCCGGCACCGTCTTCATCTTTGGCCCCATAGACCGCAAACGTGATGCCTACGCGCCGGAATATCAATTCTGCTTCTTCGCGCCGCTTTGCCATCATGTCGCCCGGCTGGCGCGCCAGCCATTCGTCGTATATCTTGTAGTGATCCCGTATTTGTTTGCCGGCCGAGAAAAACTCGTACGGCATGGCGGTATACATTTCGTCAAATTTATGCATGAGTATCTCGCTCCTGACCAGAGCTTAGCAAGTTTCACACCACCTGGGAAAGCAGCGTCGGCACGATAGCAACACAGACAAAATTATGGCAACACATGGTGCCAGTAGCGCAGGCCTTCGCTGCGCTGGCACGCAACGGATTCGGGCTGCCACGACCGCCAGGTAGCCGCTCCGCAGTGCGGACTGTCAACCAGCTGGATATTGCGTGTTTCGTAACGCGCCACCGGCTCTGCTGCAGGATGACCGAAACGGTTGCGGTAGCCGGCCTGCACCAGCGCAAAACGCGGCGCAACAGCATCGAGAAATTCGCCGCTGCTCGATGTCTTGCTGCCATGGTGGGGGACCAGCAACAGGTCGGCCCGCAGGGGCGCGCCAGCGGCCACCAGCCGCGCTTCCTGGGGCTGCTCGATGTCGCCCGCAAGCAAGGCGGTGCGCACGCGCTGGTCGGCGCCACCGGCCTGGCTGGTGATGCGCAACACACACGAGAGTACGTTGGGTTTGCCAGCGCCCGCATAGTCTTCCGGCTGCGGATGCAGCAGCATGAAGTCCACCCCATCCCAACGCCAGTTTTGCCCGGCCACACAACGCCTGGCCGACCGAACGGCCTGCAGCTCGTGGTTTGCTTCAATCGAGCTGAGCAGCGCCGCCTGCGGTTGCATGGCCAGTACCGCCAGCGCCCCACCCACGTGGTCGCTGTCGCGGTGGCTCAACACCACCGTATCAAGCCGTACGCCCAGCGCACGCAACAGCGGCACCAGTACCCGGTGACCGGCGTCGCTGTCGCGTGAAAAACGCGGCCCGGTGTCATACAACAGCGCGTGATGCGCGGTGCGCACCAGCACCGCGTTGCCTTGCCCGATATCAGCCGCCAACAGCTCGAACTGGCCGTCCAGCGGCCGTGGCGACTGCCATAACAAGACCGGCAACAGCAAGGGAATACCCGCCAGGCGCAGCGACCAGGGCAATCGCAGCACCAGCAGCAGACCACCGATCACCCCCGCCACCCCGGCCCACAGCGGTGCCTGCGCCACCGACACCGTGGCAAACGGCAGCTGTGCCAGAAGCTGCAGGTAAGCCGCCAGCGCACCAATCGACCATTCGGCGACATGCCACAGTGGGCCCAGCACAACGCCAGCCATCGCAAGGGGAGTCACCACCAGCGTGACCCACGGTATCGCCAGTGCATTGGCGATGAGCGCCACTACCGATACCTGACCAAACAGCAACAATGTCAGGGGCGCCAGGGCCACCGTCACGACGCACTGCTCGCGCAGCAGCGCCAGCAGGCGTACTGCTGCACCGTGGGCCACGCTGTTGCCCGCGCCCGGGTTCGCAGCGCGACCTGATGCAAACAGCACCCCTACCGCAACAAAACTGAGCCAGAAGCCCGCCTGCGTCAACGCCCAGGGGTCTACCGCTACCACCACCGCGCAGGCCACCAGCCAGACGACGGGCCAGGGCCATTGGCGTCCCAACAGCTGCAGCAACCCGATAGTCGCCAGCATCCAGATGGTGCGCTGCGCGGGCACGCCCCAGCCACTGAATACCGCATACGCGAGCGCCAGCAACAAACCGCCGACCAGCGCCGCGTGGGGCGCTGGAACATGCAGGCACAACACGGCCGAGCGCCGCCACAGGGCCCCTGCCAGCGCAGCGGCCAGCCAGGCAAACATGGTCACGTGCAAGCCCGAAATACTCATCAGGTGGGCCACCCCGGTGGCGCGAAAAACATCCCAGTCGACCCGGTCTATCGCATTTTGGTCTCCCACCACCAGCGCCGCGATCAATCCTGCCGCCCTGCGGTCGGTCACCCGCTCCAGAATGCGGTCGCGCACCGCCTGGCGCGCCAGGTCCACTGGGTGGCTCCAGGTCTGCCCGAGCTGTTGCGCCGGGGCATCCTTTGGCCCGGAACGCACGTAACCGGTCGCCTGCAAGCCTTGCTCCCACAGCCATAACTCGTAGTCGAATCCGTGCGGGTTGCTGCTGCCATGGGGGGCCTTCAGGCGCACGGTCATTTGCCAGCGCTCCCCAGCCCGCAAAATATCGGGCGGCCGTT
>JANOCN010000028.1:0-2830 GCA_031412185.1 Betaproteobacteria bacterium
GGCGCGCGCGGTGCTGCTGGCCACCGAATCCGGTGGCTCTCCATTCGACGAAGCATGCACCCGCCCCTGGTACCTGCTGCAGCAGGACCAGCCACCTGGCACGGTGGAGCTTGCCTGTTTTGCAGCTACCGTGGAGTTGCGTGGCGGTACCGACACGAACCATACCCTGGCCCAAGGCGATGCAAAAGGCCTGGTGCAGTTTCTGCGCCTGCGCGGCGTGTTGACACCCGGTGACCGGCCGCTACCGGCAGCGGCTTGTGAAGCAACGCCGCTTGCGGGCTCCGAGCCCATCATCGCACCGCACGCTGGTGTGGTGGTGTTCCGCTGCGAGCCGGGCGAGCAGGTAGCGGCAGGGGACGCCATTGCCGATCTGGTGGACGCCATCACGGGCGCTACCACCACTGTGCGCTGCACCAGCAGTGGCTTGTTGTATGCCCGTTGCAGCGCGCGCTGGGCCTACCCCGGAAAAAGGCTGGCGAAAATTGCCGGTACATCGCTCGCACGCACCGGCGCGCTCCTGAGCCCCTGAACACTGCGCCCGGTCAACTCCCCCACTACCGCCCTACCCCTCACTGCCACCACCATGCAAGCCGCCATCTACCTGCTCGCCGAAAACATCCGCAAACGTTTTGGCAGCAACGAGGTACTCAAGGGGGTCAGCGTGCAGGCACATGCGGGCGATGTCATCTCGATGATCGGTTCCAGCGGGTCTGGCAAGAGCACCTTTCTGCGTTGTCTGAATCTACTCGAACAACCGGATGCCGGGCGGATTGTGCTGGATGGCGAAGAATTGGAGATGGTTGCCGACAGACACGGCGCGCTGAAGGTGAAACACGCCGCGCAGTTGCAACGGCTGCGCAGCCAGGTGTCCATGGTGTTCCAGCACTTCAACTTGTGGGCGCACATGACGGCACTCGAGAACGTGATGGAGGCACCGGTCCATGCGCTGGGCCTCAGCAAACCCGAAGCGCTGGAGCGTGCCACCAAATACCTGCAACGGGTGGGTGTTTACCACCGCAAGGACGCCTACCCGGCCCATTTGTCGGGCGGCGAACAACAGCGTGTAGCGATTGCACGGGCGCTGGCGATGGAACCCAAGGTCATGTTGTTCGACGAACCCACCTCCGCACTGGACCCCGAACTGGTGGGTGAGGTGCTGCGGGTGATGCGGTCGGTAGCCGAAGACGGCCGCACCATGATCGTCGTAACGCACGAGATGGGTTTTGCGCGCGAGGTAAGTAACCACGTGGTGTTTCTGCACCAGGGCCAGATTGAAGAGCAAGGCAAACCGCAAGAAGTGTTGCAGCACCCGCGCAGTGAACGGCTGCAGGCGTTTCTGTCGAGCAGTCTCAAGTAGGGACTGATTCAGTTTCAACTGTGTACGTGCTTAAAAGACCAGTGCGAACAGGCCCTAAACTCGGCGCATGCAAATCGCCGCCAGCCAGCTCCAGAGTCATCTGCAACGTGGCCTGCAAAGCCTGTACACCCTGCACGGCGACGAACCGCTATTGATTCAGGAGGGGGCAGATGCCATCCGCGTCGCTGCCCGCGCTGCCGGTTTCACCGAGCGCACATCGCACACCGCAGCAGGGGCTCATTTTGACTGGAGCGAGGTGCTCGCAGCCGGTGGCTCGCTGAGCCTGTTTGCCGACAAACAGATCGTCGAGATCCGCATTCCTTCGGGCAAACCTGGAAAAGACGGCAGCGTGGCACTTCAGCAATTGGCCGCGCAGGCGAAAGACAACGACACGACCCTGACCATGGTCCTGTTGCCGCGGCTGGACAAGGCCACCAGGACCGGCGCCTGGTTCGCTGCACTGGAGACTGCAGGGGTATCGATGGCAGTGGAGCCGGTGCAACGCAATGCCCTGCCGCAGTGGCTGGCACAGCGCCTGGCGCTGCAGGGGCAGCGCGTCAAGGCCGGTGTGGAAGGGCAAAACACACTGCAGTTTTTTGCGGATCGGGTAGAGGGCAACCTGCTCGCAGCACACCAGGAAATCCAGAAACTCGCGCTGCTTTTTCCCGCCGGTGAACTGGGTTTTGACGAGGTAGAAAGTGCCGTGCTCAATGTGGCCCGGTACGACGTCTTCAAATTGTCCGAGGCAGTGCTGGGGGGGCATACTGCCCGGGTGCAACGTATGCTGGACGGTCTGCAAGCCGAAGGGGAAGCTGAGGTGCTGGTGCACTACACCCTGAGCGAAGATATTCGCGCCCTCAAACGCGTCAAGGACGCCATGGCGGCCGGCCGCCCACTGCCGATGGCCCTGCGCGAACAGCGGGTGTGGGGCAACAAGGAGCGTTTGTTCGAACGCGTGTTGCCACGGCTCAGCGCCCAGGACGCAGCGGGCCTGCTTGCGGCGGCACACCAGGTGGACGGCATTGTCAAAGGGCTCAAGGTGGCTGGCTGGCCCACTACCGGCTGGCAGGCGCTGCACCGGCTGGCGATGCAGTTGTGCGCGTATTGCGCAGCCCCCTCGGCGCCCACACGCGCGCGCTGAAACAGGCAACAGCTGATTTTTCCGCGTGAGAAAATGCCGCCATGAATGCGACGGATATTGCTCTAACCAGTCAGACCCTGGGAATACAGGCACGCGCGGCTGCCGGCCTCATGGCTTGTGCGCCGGCGGCCACCCGCAGCAACGCGCTGCGCACCCTTGCAAGTTTGTTGCGCGCCAATGTTCAGGGTCTGCAATCCGACAATGCGAAGGACATCACCCGCGCCGCCGCCGCTGGCCTGGCGGCTCCGCTGGTAGACCGCCTGAAGCTGACACCACAAATCATCGAGACGGTTGCCCAGGGTTGCGAGCAGCTTGCGGCCATGCCCGATGTG
>JANOCN010000029.1:0-1570 GCA_031412185.1 Betaproteobacteria bacterium
CGACCGAGTCGATCGCGACGCCCGCCTTGCCGACGTCGCCGGACACGCGCGGATGGTCGCTGTCGTAGCCGCGGTGGGTGGCCAGATCAAAAGCTACCGATACACCCTGCCCGCCAGCGGCCAGCGCCTTGCGGTAGAAGGCATTCGATTCTTCAGCGGTCGAGAAGCCGGCGTATTGGCGGATGGTCCAGGGCCGCACCGCGTACATCGTCGCCTGCGGGCCGCGCAGATACGGCTCGAAGCCCGGCAAGGTGTCGGTATGGGGCAAGCCCTGAATGTCGTGCGCCGTGTACAGCGGCTTCACGGCAATGCCGTCGGGTGTATGCCATGTCAGGGCATCAAGATTGCCATTAGGCACAGATTTGGCAGCTGCGCGTTGCCATGCCTCCAGGCTGGCCGCAACGGGTGGAGCGGCAATATTTCGATGGGTGGCACCGGGGCTTTCGGGCTCTTGACTCATAAAATTTCCAGTCGAAGGTCTTGCGCGAAGACCAAATTTTGCTCGGGCCAGTTTACATTATTCATAATTATTGATTCAAAATAGTGCCACACTACGCAATCCAGACCGTCCGACACTATCCCACCACACCATGGTTGCCCAATCCCTCGCACCGCGCGCCCTCTACGAAGACGTAGCCGAGTCTTTGCGTCAGCGCATTTTCAGCCGCGAGCTGGCACCAGGCAGCTGGATCGACGAGCTGAAGATTTCCGAAGCCTACGGTATCAGCCGCACGCCGCTGCGCGAAGCCCTCAAAGTGCTGGCCAGCGAAGGCCTGGTCACCATGAAGGTGCGCCGTGGTGCCTATGTCACGGAAGTCTCGGACCAGGACCTCGCCGATGTTTACCACCTCTTGAGCCTTCTGGAGTCCGACGCTGCGGGAACAGTGGCCATGCAGGCTAGTCCGGGGCAAATCGAGGAACTGCAAGACCTGCATCGCCAGTTGGAAATGGCTGCGCTGCCGGAGCAGCAGGACCGCGAGCGCTTCTTCAAGATCAACGAGGAGTTCCACATGCGGCTGCTGTCGATGGCCAACAACCGGTGGTGCGAGCAGATGGTGCTCGACCTGCGCAAGGTCATGAAGCTCAACCGCCACAACTCACTGCTGAAGGTCGGGCGGATCGAAGAGTCGCTGCGCGAGCATCGTGCGGTCATGGCGGCATTGGCGGCGCGCGACGCGTCAGCCTGCACAGACCGCATGCGTGAGCATTTCAGGAACGGTCTGGCAGCGGCGGCCTGACCTGCTCCGCGGGTGGCCCAGACGGGGCCCCGGCCACCAGAAACACACCAGGCAGTATCAGCGCAGCGCCCACGGCATGGTGCCATCCGGGCATCTCACCGAGCATCAGCCACGCCGCCACTCCGCCGTACAGGGGGCTGAGGTACAAGGCCGCAGCCACCCGGCCTGCACCCAACATCTTCTGCGCCCAGCCGTAAATCCAGTAAGCGCCGAGCCCCGGCACCACTGCAGCAACCAGTACCAGCCACAAGGCTGGCAGCCCCCATTGCGTAAGGCCCGGCTGGGCCAGCTCCCAGGCGGTGAAAGGCAGCAACGTGACCACACCGCCGATG
>JANOCN010000030.1:0-4710 GCA_031412185.1 Betaproteobacteria bacterium
GCGCAGCACCTGATCGACTACGGCGGTATTGGCTACGTGCAAATCGACTGCGGGCGCATCGGTGGCATCGGCCCGGCCAAACAGGTCGCCGATTACGCAGCCGCGCGTGGTGTGACCTATGTCAACCACACTTTCACATCGCATCTGGCGTTGAGCGCGTCGCTACAGCCGTTTGCCGGGCTGGCCGGGCATACCATCTGCGAATACCCGGTGGCACTCAAACCGCTGGCGCGCGAACTCACGCGTAACCACCTGCAAACCGACGCGGCCGGCACGGTGTCCGCCCCCGACGCGCCCGGCCTGGGGATTGAGATCGATGCGCAGGCAGTGCAGCGCTACCAGCTGGCCGTAGACCTGCGGGTGGGCGGGCGCAGCCTGTACCAGTCGCCGGTGTTTGAGGCTTGACCTGACGACCCGTGCTGCATCGGGCTGATGTCCTGTCGTGTGTGTAGACGTGGCAGGCAGGCCGCGCTGAAAAGCAATCAGAGTCGTCCTCGCACGCGTGGGCTTCTACGAGCCGACGACGCCGGGCGAATGCCTCCGTTCGTGTCCCCCGCCCTGCGGGCTCCTCCTTTACCTCACTGCGACATTCACCCAGCATCATCGGCTGCAAGCATGGTGGGTGTGCCAAGGCAATCACACGGGGACAACGCGCTCGTCATCCCCCCAGATCGGGTCGATGCGGCGCTCGGCGCAGTGAGGTAGAGAAGGAGTCGGCGGCGCTAGGCCGCCACGGGTGACACGAACGGCGCTGAGTGCCGCGTCGGCCTGATCCCCTACAAACGGCGGTGCATTTCTGCAGCACCGAATGCCACGTCGGCCTGATCCCGCACGAATGCTGTCACCCGGGTATCTCTGGGTGCCGAGTCAATTTGACCCGGCCACTCAACTGACGCAAAAGGGCTGAGCGAACCTACCGCTCCCCGCTCGCATGCCGCGACACCGCCACTTCTTCACCCAGCAAACCGCGCGGCCGCAGCACCAGCATCAGAGCGATCAGCACCCCGATCAGCACCACCTGCAAAGCGGCAGCACGTGCTTGTTCTGCCTGCGGTATCCAGCCGCGCAGCAGGCTCCCTGCGGTGGCCCAGAACATCCACACCACAAACGCGCCCAGGACGGCACCCCGGTTGTTGCCGGACCCGCCGACGATCAGCATCGCCCAGAGCTGGAAGGTCAGGATGGGCAAGAAATCTTCGGGTGCGATGTAACCCACGAAATGGGCATACACGGCACCGCCCAGGCCCATCAGCATGCTGCCGAGCACAAAACTCTGCAGCCGAAAAAGAAACGGACGCTTGCCGAGTGAGGCGGCTGCGTCTTCATCTTCGCGGATCGCGCGCAACACCCGGCCCCAGGGGCTGCGCACCAGCTTTTCCAGCGCGATGTACACCAGCCCGAGCAGGCTCAATGAGAGCGCCAGGTAGCCCAGTGTCCAGGGCAGGCCGGTGCCGAGCCAGGCCTGTAACGGCTTGGGGATGAACTGCACCCCAAACGGCCCACCGGTCACGGCGGTGGCGTTGTTGGCCACGAGTTGTATCGTGACTGCAATGCCAAAGGTAGTGATGGCCAGGTAATCGTGGCGCAGCCGCAGGGCTACCGCGCCCACGGCCAGCCCGGCCAGGCCGGTGATACCCATGGCGGCCAGCCAGCCTGCGGCCACCGGCCAGCCAAAGCCACCCCAGCGCCCTGCCACCTCGGGTGTGGTCAACAGGGCCGAGGTGTAGGCACCCAGCGCCACAAAACCGGCGACACCGACGTTGAACAGGCCGGTGAAACCCCACTGCAGGTTCAGCCCGAGCACGATGATGGCAAAGGTGCTGGCAAATACCAGGAAGAAGCTGCCGTAGGACAACCAGCCGATCAAGTCGGGCATCAGTGCTTCTCCCCGAACAATCCGGTGGGGCGCACGAGCAGGATCAGGATCAGCACCGCAAACGCAGCCGCAGCGCGGTACTCTGCACCCACGATGGATACCGAGGCACTCTCGGCCAGCCCCACGATAAAACCACCCAGCACGGCCCCCCACACCGAACCGATGCCGCCAAGGATGACCGCTGCGAACAGCGGCAACAACAGGTCCACCCCCATGGTCGGACGCAATTGCACCGTAATGCCGGCAAACACGCCAGCCAGAGCTGCCAGCAGACCGCCGATGATCCAGGTGGCACGCAGCACCCGTTCGGGGTCGATGCCTGCCACCCGCGCCAGATTCGGGTTGATGGCGGTGGCCCGCATGGATCGGCCCAGCGTACTGTGGCGCAGAAAAAGATGTAGCGCCGTCACGGTGACCAGCGTCAGCACCAGCACAAAAAGCTGGTCCGGCGTAATGCGCAAGCCGCCCCAGACGCTGCGCGGCAGGATCGGCAACGCAATCTGCAGATTCTGCGAATAATACTGCGGCACACCGCCCTGCCAGAACAGCAGCAGGTTGCGCAGTGCCAGCGCGGCACCGAAGCTGGCAATCACCAGCGTGATGGCACCCTGCTTTCTCAGCCGTTTGAACAGCACGGTATCGAGCAGCAGCGCCAACACCGCAGTCAAGGCCGCACCCACCACCAGCGCGGCCAGCAGCGCCCAGCCGAACGAGAACGGTCCCAGTGGCGTAGCCAGGCCAGCATTGACGGCAGTGAACATGGCCAGCGCCGCCAGCGCCAGGTAACCACCCCAGCCCAGCAGTTCGCCGTGGCTGAAGTTGGAGAACCGCACGATCGATAAGGTCAGGCTCAGGCCAATCGCACCCAGGGAGATGACCGAGCCGATGATCAACCCGTCGGCAATAATCTGCAACATCAGCCAGCCTCCTTGATCGCCTGTTTGCCGGTATGGCGGCCCAGATACAGCGCGGCAATACGTTCGTCGCCAAGCAGTTCGGCACTGCTGCCCACGATGCGCTCCCTGCCTTCCACCAGCACGGCGGCACGGTCGGCCAGGGCCAGCGCCGCCTTTACGTTTTGCTCCACCAGCAACACGGTGACGCCACTGGCGCGTACCTCACGCAGTTTGTCGAATACCTGGGCTACCAGCTTCGGGCTCAGTCCGGCCGAGGGTTCGTCCAGTATCAGCACCCGTGGGCGCGCGATCAGGGCGCGTGCCACCGCCAGCATCTGGCGTTGGCCGCCAGACAGCTGCCCGGCTGGCAGTTTGCGCTGGCGCTCGAGGTCTGGAAACATGGCATAGACCGGCGCCAGGCGTTCGCGCCGGTCGGCTTTGATGAGCGCCGCTGCCAGTTCCAGGTTTTCGGCGATGCTCAGGTTCACAAAGACGTTTTCGGTCTGCGGCACAAAGGCCAGGCCCTCGAACACCATGCGGTGGGCCGGCAACCGGGTAATGTCCTGCCCATACAAACGGATGCGCCCGCCGCTGATGGGCACCAGGCCCACCACGGCTTTCACGAAGGTCGATTTTCCGGCTCCGTTCGGACCCAGTATGGCAACGATTTCGCCCTCCTGGACCTGCAGCGAAGCGTCGCGCACGATCAACAGGCCCGGTTCGTAGCCAGCCTCCAGGTTTTCGATGGTCAACGCGGCTGCCGTCATCAGACAAGCTCCATGCTGTGCATTGCGAAGTTCGCCCTTGGGAGCGGCCCGGCGGTGCTCATGGCCCGGCCCCGGCATCGCCCAGATAGGCTTCCACCACACGCGGGTCGCTGAGCACGGTGTCGGCGTCTCCGGAGGTAAGCAGCTCACCCTGCGCCATCACCATGACCGGGCGGCACAACGATGCCACCAGGTCCATGTTGTGTTCAATGATCAGGAAGGTGGTGCCCTGGGCATTCAGCGCGGCCACCTTGTCCACGATCTGGTCCAGCAACGCCGGGTTGACGCCGGCACCGGGCTCGTCCAGCAGCACCAGTTTGGGCTCGGCCACCATCACCCGTGCCAGCTCCAGCAGTTTGCGTTGCCCGCCCGACAACACGCGGGCCGGTTGATGCTGCAAATCCGACAGGCCGACAAAGTCCAGCCAGTGGCGCGCAGCCTCGCGGGTCTTTTTTTCCTGGGTGGCGACCGTGCCAGGTCGGAACCAGTTGGTCCAGAAACTTTCGCCGAGCTGGCCGGTGGGTGCCAGCATCACGTTCTCCAGCACCGTCATTTCGGGAAACGGCCGCGGAATCTGGAAGGTGCGCGCCAGCCCCGCAGCAAATACCTGCGCAGCAGATGTGCCGCCAATCGATGCACCATCGAGCAGCACCTGTCCTGCAGTGGGTTTCATGAAACCGGCCAGGCAATTGAACAGCGTAGTTTTCCCGGCGCCATTGGGGCCGATCAGGCCGCCAATGGCGCCTGCCTTCAATGCAAAAGACACCTCGTGCACGGCACGGTGTCCCCCAAATGACTTCGATACGCCGCGCACCTGCAGCAAGGCGCTGTCAGTCAGCGTGGGGTGTGCCGCATCGGCTACGGGCATTTGGTCATGGGGAGTTAGTCACGGGAGTTGGTAACGGGAGTTGGTTACAGGAGTTGTATGGCGCGTGGGTGGGGCAATTTCAGTTTAGCCCATGGATTTGTCGATAAACTGGTTCGCATGAAGGCCGAACAGAACGAACTGCTCACGCGCATCGGCCCGGGAACGGCGTGCGGCGCCGTCATGCGGAGCTACTGGCAGCCGGTGGCGCTGGTCGACGAGTTCGACGCGAAGCTCGATCCCCGCATGGCGCAGCGGCCGCTGAAGGCGCTGCGGATCCTCGGCCAGGACCTGGTGCTGTTCAAG